>JAKDKP010000726.1 GCA_030453285.1 Propionibacteriales bacterium | reverse complement strand
GCATCCCAGCCACAGGTGCAGGTCGTGGCCGGCGCGGGCCACCTGCCGTGGGTGGAACGGCCCGCAGAGGTACGCGAAGCGCTGGCAGCGATGATCGGATCCGCCCGGACGGCCTGACTGCCCCCAGACGACGGGCTGCACTAGCCTGAGGATCATGAGTGATCGCGGAGACACCGACCTGCCCGACTGGTACCTCGAGGTGCGCAGTGAACTCGATCGCCGGATGGGTCTGGAGGTGTTGGAGCTCACCTCACAGCGCGTGGTGGGCCGGATGCCGGTCAGCGGAAACACCCAGCCGTACGGGTTGTGGCACGGTGGTGCCTCCTGCGTACTGGCCGAATCCCTGGCCTCCATCGGTGCCGCCGATGCGGTCCGTCCGGACCGGGTCGCCGTCGGCGTCGACATCAACGCCACCCATCACCGTTCGGTCAGTTCGGGCTGGGTGACCGGAACCGCCACCGCGCTGCGGCTGGGCAAGTCGGTGCTGAGCTACGACGTCGCGCTGGTCGATGACACCGGTGAGCGGATCTGCACCGCCCGCGTCACCTGCCAAGCCGTATCACCCCGTCAGCCCACCATCTCCAACTGACTCTCGCCGTACGGCGCTGCAGCCGTCGCACCGGTCTGCGCGGCGCAAACCCCGGTCGCGGGACTCCCGCCAACTGCGTCCACTCCAGTCAAACGCGCGGACTCCCTGCTGCAGCGTGGAGTTTTCGTGATGCGCCGGAGTCCTCCACAGATCTGTCCTGGCGAGGGGGGCGGTTGCTCTCGGCCGGGGTGCAGCAGACCGGACGCACCCGCCCTACGTCACTTCTTGGCAGTCCGCTTGGCGGCCTTGCCTTCCTTCTTGACCTTGTTGGCGTTCTCGATGACGCCCTCGGCCACCTCGCGCATGCTCTTGAGCACGTCCATCGCTGTCTTCTGAATCCACCGGAAGGCGTCGGCCTCGGAGAGCCCGAGTCCCTGTTGCAGCAGGGCCTTGGCCTGATCGACAGCCTTGCGGGAAGCGAGTCGGTCCGACAGGTCCGCCACCTCGGCCTCGACCGCCCGGATCTCGTCGAACCGGGCCAGCGCCATCTCGATCGCCGGCACCAGATCTGACCGGTCGAACGGCTTCACCACGTACGCCATCGCGCCGGCGTCGCGAGCCCGCTCGACCAGATCGCGCTGGCTGAACGCAGTCAACATGACCACCGGGGCGATGCGTTCGGTGGCAATCGTCTCGGCAGCGGTGATTCCGTCCATCTTGGGCATCTGCACATCCATCACCACCAGATCAGGTGTCAACGCGCGCGCCTGCTCCACCGCTTCGGCGCCGTCACCGACCTCACCGACGACCTCGTAGCCCTCCTCGGTCAACATTTCGACCAGGTCGGTACGGATCAACACCTCGTCCTCGGCAACGAGCACCCGAGGCGGGGACTGCGTGCCGGAAACGGTCGACGGATCCTCGGCGGAGGACTCGGACGCATCGACGTCGGATGTGGGGGTGGTCTCGGTCATGGGTCGCTCCTCAAGAACGATTCAAACTCGCGCGCGCTGGTGAACAACGTCCAGAGCCTACCGCGAAGTAGCCAAGGCCGACGAGGGGGAACACTGCGGCCAGGGCTGGTAGTGTGGCTCCGCACTCGCCGGGGTGGCGGAATGGTAGACGCGGACGGCTCAAACCCGTCTGTCCGAAAGGACTTAGGGGTTCGACTCCCCTCCCC
>JAKDKP010000725.1 GCA_030453285.1 Propionibacteriales bacterium | reverse complement strand
CAACGGTGAGCGCACGGGCTGCGTCCACGACCAGCAGGTCGGCCTCGCGGGAGGCTTGGAACAACGCCTTGCGACGGCCGCCGCGTTCGGTGCGGAGCTCGATACCGTGATCATCGCCGAGCACCTTGGCTACATCGGCGGCCAGGCTTTCGCGGACCTGCTGTTTGAGCACCGTGGCGTACGGCAGCCGACCCACCGAGGTGCCCGACGGTGTGGCCGCCGGTGCCCGCACCTGCCACGCCCGGACGGCGATCACGGCACCGTCGAACCGAGCGGCCTGAGCGGCGGCCCAGCGCAGGGCTGTCGGTGACGTGGATGTCGGGCTGACCCCGACCACCACGGTGAAGCGCTGTTGCTCCATGATGACCTCCTTCATCGATCGCGTTGATCAGACCGGCAGACGAGTGGTCTCGTTGCCCTGGTCGTCGTAGCTGCTCAACGGAGGCGCGATCTTCTCCAGCGACTTGCCCTCGGCATCGACCCCCCAGACGAACGCCACCAGGGCGCCGAGCAGCATGATCCCCGAGGCGAGGAGGTAGCCGCCGAACAGTGGGCCGCGCACGGTGCCCTCGCCGATCAGCGCACCGAACAGGGCGGGGCCGGCAGCACCGACCAACTGACCGATGGCGAAGATGTACGAGATGGCCTGTCCACGGACTTCGAGCGGGAAGATCTCCGACACCGTGAGGTAGCCCGCCGACGCACCAGCGGAGGCGAAGAAGAACGAGATGCACCACAACACCACGTGGGTGAGCGAGGTGAGCAGCTCGGCGTTGAACAGGACCGCCGACAGGGCGAGCACGAGCGCGGCGAGGGTGTAGCAGCCGCCGATCATCTTGCGGCGACCGATGGTGTCGAAGAAGCGACCGAGCAGCAGGGGACCGGCCAGGTTGCCGAAGGCAAACGCCAGGAAGTACGACGCGGCGCTGGCCGGGGTCTCGCCGTAGAAGTTCTGCAGCACCATGGACTGGGTGAAGAAGATCGCGTTGTAGAGGAACGACTGGGTGACCATCAGCGTCACCGCCAGGACTGTTCGGGTGGGATACATCTTGAAGAAGACGAACGCCAGTTGGCGTGGGTTGAGTCCTTCGCGGGCCTTGATCCACATCCCGTCGGCCTTTTCGTCGAAGGTGGTGGGCTGTTTGCCCTGTGCCCGCACCTCCTCCTCGACCCCGGCGACGATCTTCTCGGCCTCCTCGCCTCGGCCGTGGGTGACCAGCCATCGCGGGCTCTCGGGGATGTGGCGTCGCATGTAGATGATCACCAGTCCGAGCACCGGGCCGATGAAGAAGGCGATGCGCCAGCCGAGGTCCTGCCCGAAGTAGTCGGTGTTGAGCAGGATGGAACTGCCGACGGCGCCCAACATGGCACCAAACCAGTAGGTGCCGTTGATGGCGAGGTCGACGCGGCCACGGAACTTGCCGGGGATCAGCTCGTCGATCGCGGAGTTGATCGCCGAGTATTCGCCGCCGATGCCCATGCCCGCGACGAAGCGGAAGAACCACAGCCACCACACATTCATCGAGAATCCGGCCAGCGCCGAGCCGATCAGATAGACCGCCAGGGTGATGATGAACAACTTCTTGCGGCCGATCGAGTCGGTGAGGCGTCCGAAGACCAGGGCGCCGACCACCTGTCCGATCAGATACACCGAAGCCGTGATGCCGACGTCGCCGGCGTCCATGCCGAGGGTCTTCTCGTACCCGCCATTG
>JAKDKP010000724.1 GCA_030453285.1 Propionibacteriales bacterium | reverse complement strand
CGGAAGGCCGGTCGTCGTCAGCGCGAGCATGGCACCGACCCCGAAGGCCGCGGTGAAGGAGCCGAGGCTGATCGCCCAGTCCCAGGCGTTGCGGCTGGACTGGCGGTGCGCCTTGCCGCGGTATTCGAAGGACACGGCGCGGAAGATCAGCGCCACCAGCACCAGGACCAACGGCACGTAGAGCGCGGAAAAAAGCGAGGCGTACCACATCGGGAAGGCGGCGAACGTGGCGGCGCCGGCGGTGATGAGCCAGACCTCGTTGCCGTCCCAGACCGGGCCGACCGTGTTCAGCAGCACGCGGCGCTGGCGTTCGTCGCGGGCCAGCAGCTTCATCAGCATGCCCACCCCGAGGTCGAAACCCTCGAGGAAGAGGTAGCCGGCCCAGAACACCGCGATGATCACGAACCAGAGCGTGGGGAGGAAATCCATCATCAATCCTTTGTCGTTGCGGGTGCCGGGCTAGTAGGCGAACGCGAGCACGTCGCCGTCGTCCTTGGGTGTGTCGTCGTCCTTGCCGGGTGGCGCGGCCGCCAGTTCGGGCATCGCCGATGGGACGCCGCCGCGCACGTAGCGCACCAGCATCCTGACCTCCACGACGGCCAGCACCCCGTAGACGGCGGTGAGGGCGATAAGCGAGAAGAGCATTTCCGCGGCCGAGACACCGGGCGAGACCGCGGCCGCGGTGTACATGAACACCTGGTCCACCGACCCGTCCATGCTCGGGTTCGGTGCCACCACGAACGGCTGGCGGCCCATCTCGGTGAAGATCCAGCCGGCCGAGTTGGCCCCGAACGGGGCCAGGATCCCGAAGACGGCCAACCGGGAGATCCATTTGTTGTCCGGTACGGTGCCCTTGCGGACCATCCACAGCGCCACCAGCGCGGCGACGGCGGCCAGCCCACCGAAGGTGATCATCAGGCGGAAGCCCCAATAGGTGACCTCCATGAGCGGCAGGTAGTTGATTTCCTGTCCGGCCCGGTCCCCGTACATCGGGTCGTCGGGGAGATGGGTGCCGTATTTCTCCTGGTACTGCGGCAACAGCGTGTTCACACCGGGGATCTCGGTGGTGAAATTGTCGTTCGCCAGGAAGGAGAGCAGACCGGGCAATTCGAACACGGCCACGACGTCGTCGCAGGTGGTGGCCCCGTTGCCGGACAGGTTGCCGATCGTCAGTACGGAGAATCCGGTGCCGTCGTGGCAGGCGGCCTCGGCGGCGGCCATCTTCATGGGCTGCTGCTTGAACATCAGCTGCGCCTGGGCATGCCCGGAGAGCGCGACGCCGGCGAAGGCGACCATCGCGACGACGGCACCGATGCGCAGGGACTTCAGCCACACGGCGTGGTCCGTCCGATCGCGGCCGGCCCCGTGGGCGGCATGCTCGCCGACGACCACCCGGCCGTCGGCGTCAACGGTGTCGATGCCGGCGCGACGTCGGCGGTAGAGGTGGAACCAGGAGATGCCGATGAGGAATCCACCGGCGACGGCGAACGCCCCGAAGATGGTGTGGGGGAAGGTGACCATCGCTGTGTTGTTCGTGAAGACCGCCCAGGCATCAGTCATCACGGCCCGCCCGTCGATCATCGTGACGCCGACGGGGTGCTGCATCCAGGAATTCGCGACGAGGATGAAGTACGCCGAGAACACCGAGGCGAGGGTGGCCGCCCAGATGCACGCCAGGTGCACCAACCGGGGCAGTCGTTGCCACCCGAAGAT
>JAKDKP010000723.1 GCA_030453285.1 Propionibacteriales bacterium | reverse complement strand
AGGCGCAACAGCACCGACCCGTCGGGGTTCCTGGTGGCACGCCACCACACCACATCCTGCCCCTGGCCGAGCCTGCGGTGCGTCGGGTCACCCGGCCCTCGCCGGTGCGGCGACAACAACGCAGCCCAGTACAGGCGCCGCCCCGGCCGCCACCTGCGCACCTGTTCTGCCCCCGCCATGCCGGCGATGCTACGTCGTTATCACTACCTGCCACGACGATGACTTCGACAGGGTCGGCCACAGACGGCCTCCCTGCTCAGCCAACGTCCATCGCCTGGCACTCTTCGTTGACCAGTAGGCCGACGAGGAACGAGAAGGCCGTGTCGAGATCAGACCGCACAGCCCGTACCAAGATCAGGCAGGCTCGATCACGTCGAGGGTGCCCGGGCCGAGTTCGCAGTGGACGTGTTCGGCGACGACGGCTGCGACGTCGGCGACGGTGCGGGGAGCCCGGTCGGCCTCGAGAAGCCAGCGGGCGACCAGGCCACGCGTGTGTTTGGCCAGGTGCGAGACGACGGTCCGCCGGCCAGCTTCCTCCCGGAAGACGCGGACCGCGACAGCCCGGTCGGCCAAGGCACCCGCAGGTTGCCAGGCGGCGGCGTACGTCCCGGAACGGCAGTCGACGATCGACCCACGACCGGCCGCCGCACTCATCACCGGCCCGAGCGTGGACTTCCAGGTGGAGACAACCGTGCGACCGGACGGCAGACGCGTCCCCATCGCGAGCCGGTAGCCAGTGATCCGGTCTCGTGGTCGCACCGGCCCCCACAGAGCGCTCTGCACGATGACCGAGGTGCTGCCGCGGCGCCGAGCTCCCGGCGACAGCGAATTCCAGTCGAGGGCCTCGTACAGGATCCCGTCGTACACCTCGATCGCCGGTCGCGCCGCTGCCGACAGCACGTCGAGGTTGGCACCGACGAGATCGGCCAAGCCGGCGGACAGGCCGAGCCGATCGACCGCATCGGGATTCCGACTCACCGCATCGAGTCCGACCAGCACTTCACGTCGTACGGCGTCGAGCTCGGCAAAGGAGAAGGTGGCCAGGTCGACCGGCTTGCCGCGACGACGCGGGGCGCGCTTGGACTCCGAAGGCGGGAGCAGGATCAGCACCGGTGCCTCACCGATTCGGAGCGGGCCAGGCGTTCTTCCGGCAACCCTGCAGGCCGTGAGTCTGCTGCACCATCACCGGCGCCAACTTGCCCGGACTCGGGCAGGAGGTGTGTCCGTACCCGATGAAGTGCCCGAACTCGTGGTTGACCAGATACTGCTTGTACGTCCGCAGGTCTCCGTCGAAGTGCGGCACTCCCTGGGTCCACCTGATGGCGTTCAGGGCCACCTTGTTCCCGTTGCGGCACGACACCTTGCCGCGGGTGTCACTGGGCAGGCAGTGCTTGTCGGTGGTGTCCGGCGTGGAGATGTAGCCGGTCACGTCGACCTCACCCTTGGGCACGAACACGAAGGTCAGCGAGCCGTCCCCGCCCCAACTACGCTTGTCGGCAAAGGTCGCGGCCATGAACGCGGCAGCCTCGTTGGCGTCGACCGGCACCTCCTTCTCGACCTTCACCGCATACCGGATGATCCGGCCGCGCTTCTTGGGTGTCGGGATCTTGGTGGTGGTGGCGCGGGTGTACTGGCCCGAACCGTGCTTCGGGATCTTCCCCGTCGATGGACTGGGCTTGGCCGGCACGGGCTTCTTGGGCGGAGCACTGGATG
>JAKDKP010000722.1 GCA_030453285.1 Propionibacteriales bacterium | reverse complement strand
GCCACCAGCCATGGCGATGACGGCGACCGTCAACGCGGGGCGGGCGTCCGCCAGGCGACCCGCGAGGAGATTGCCGAACAGGACCCCCACACCCCAGACGAAGAGGATCACAGTCAGCGCCTGCGGAAATGCTCCCGACGTGGCACCGACGGTCACCGCACCGATGTAGGTGTAGACCATGTAGTGCCCAGCCATCACCAGCATCGTCGCGGCCACGATGGTGAGCACCTTGGTGTCGCGCAATGGCGCCAGGCGGGCCGTGAGGCTCGTCGTCGGCAGCATCACCGGGGGCAGGGTTGCCGCAATGCTGATCGCGGCCAGCACGCCCAGACCGGCAACGGCCCACAGGGTCAGCCGCCAGTCGACACCCCCGATCAACGTGCCCACCGGCATGCCCACAGCCGTGGAAAGGGTCAGCCCGCCGATCACCAGTGCCATCGCCCGCCCGCGTCGCTCGACAGGGGTGACCGCAACGGCCGCACTGGAGGCGGTCGCGGTGACGGTGGCCGCTCCGAGCGCGGTCAGGATCCGGGCCGACAAGGCGATGGGATAGCTCGGGCTGAGGGCCGTCGCGACGTTGCCCACCACGAACACGAGCAGGGCCAGCAACAGCGCTGTACGGCGGTCGATCGAGCTCAGCAGCCAACTCAGGACCGGTGCAGCAACGGCCAAGGTCAGCGCGAACACCGTGACGAGCTGGCCGGCGGCAGGGATGCTCACGTCCAGGTCTTCGGCGATCGCCGGGAGGAGGCCCGCCATCACGAATGCGTCCGTTCCGACGGCAAAGGTGGCCACCGTCAACGGGAGCAACGCCCCCAGTCGCCCGGGCGCCGTTCGCCCCCGTACGTGCGGGCCATCCTCACCCACGGCCACCTGCCTCCTCGGAAAGGCTGAACGCCACGCCTTGATCGTCAGTGCAGTGGGCGTACGCGCCGGACGGGATGGTCACTGGCTCCGACGCCGTACCACCGAGTTCGCGCACCCTCGCCACCGCAGCCTCGATGTCGTCGACCGCGAAAAAGATCCGCGGGTGGCGGGACGCATCCTCGTGCGACGAACCTCCCATCGGTGTCGGGCCCTCGATCATCGAGTAGCCGGGAATCCTGCCGTCGTTGAAGGTCCAGCCGAACATCGATCCCCAGAACTGCCGCGTTGCTGTGATGTCACTGCTGGGCAATTCGAAGTAGGTGACGTTGCCACTCATGATTCTCCTTATGTCAGTGTATTGACATTGATCGTATGTCAGACTGCTGACATGACGCAAGCAGAGCCGGTCGGTGACCTCCAACAATCCGTGGGGTACGTCCTCAAGGAGGTGCACGCCTCCCTGCGCACCGCGATGGACGAGGTGCTGCGGCCACTCGATCTGACTGTGCCGCAGTACGCATGTCTGGAACTGCTCGGGCAGCATCCCGGGCTGTCCAACTCCGAACTCGCTCGCCATGCGTTCGTCACCCGCCAGTCGATGAACCTCGTGGTCCAACGGCTCCAGGCGCGCCGCTTGCTCACCCGACCCGACCATGCGCCCCAGGGACGAGCCCTGCCGACGAAGCTCACCTCCGACGGGCGCACGATGTTGGCCGAAGCCAGCGCCGCCGTACGAGCCGTCGAGAAGCAATTGTTCGCCCCCCTGTCACCGGGACAGCAGCGCGCGCTGCGTGAAGCCTTGGCCGCGTGTGTGGACCCGACCCTCGCCCTTGCCGCTTCGGCCCCCG
>JAKDKP010000088.1 GCA_030453285.1 Propionibacteriales bacterium | reverse complement strand
TACTGGGATGGGCCGAGGACCTGGAGCAGTTGGCCGGGATACATGCCCCCGACGACGCTGTGGTTGGTGCCCGGACCGGAGCGGATGTTCACCGAGGTCCAGGTGGTTACACGATCGGTGTCTGCAGTGGCATTTCCCGAGACGGCCATGGTCGCGATACCGCCCATGAGGGTTGCAGAAGCCACCGCACCCACGATTCGTCTTGCTCTGCGCATGGCACGAGTAGTCACGAGATATTCCTTCCCGACGGCCTTCCCGGACCGTCGCGAGAGTCAGTTGTCCGCTGAGGCGAGCCATCGGCGCTTACGAACTCCCGTCTCGACTTCCCCTCGACACGAGCGCCCCGCCTGTAACACAGACCTCAGACGTTGCAGGACTCTAATCACGTCACTTGAGTCTCGGCAAGGTCACGGAAATCGCTTTCGGGCGATTGGCAAGGCGACACGCGGATCACATTCAAGAAATTACAGACGTGTGGTTCCTGGCGCCTAGGATGGGGATGTGGCGGTGGAGATGAGTGCAGAAGCCTTCGATGCGGCCGTCGATCGGGCGCTCGACCAGGTGCCCGACGAGCTGTGGGAGTTGATCAGCAACTGTGTCGTCCTGGTGGCCGACGCGCCGCCTCCGGCCGAGCCTGAGTTGCTGGGCCTGTACGACGGGATCCCTTTGACAGAAAGAGATTCGGGCTACTCCGGGGTCCTGCCGGATCGGATCTTCATCTATCGCAGCACCACGCTGGCGATGTGTGAGTCGGTCGAAGAAGTGGTCGACGAGATCACCGTCACCGTGGTGCACGAGATCGCTCACCACTTCGGGATTGACGACCGCCGACTGGACGAGCTCGGGTACGCCTGAGGTCGCCGGGTGTCGGTGGCAGTCGGTGAGAAGGGGGCGTCCCATCGACGCCGAGCGGACGGCTCGACCTCTGGTTGAGAGTCGACGACATTCCGGGACGAATCGGGGATCGCTCGGGGGAGACCATGATCACGTGGGCCAGCATGATCACGTGGGCACATGATCAGTGCCGCTCGGTGATCAGAACCCGACGAGGAGAACGATGGCTGCCACGCCGGTGATCACCAGCAGGCCGGTCACCATCGCGAACACGCGCCCGTCGGGGAGAGCCGTGGCGTGGTGCAGCGCCCGCACGGAGCGGCGATACCGGCGTGAGGCCCCCATTCCCACACAGATGCCCCCCACGATGGCCACGAAAGCAATCGCGACCCCGGCGGCGACCGAGTGGATCCCCACGAACCTGGCGATCACCAGACTGCAACCGGTCGCGGACAGGGCCGTGCGCTGCCAAGCCAGTTTGGTGCGTTCGACCTGGAGTCCGCGGTCCCACGGGTGGTCTTCCTGCGCAATGGAGGTCATCGGTGGTCGATCACGGCCACACGATGATCATCGCGATGGCGGCGACGACGACCAGCACGACCACCAACACCGGGGTCATCACCGATGAGGGCAGCGGACGGCCGGCGCGCAATGCCCTTTCGGCCGAGGCCCATCTCCACAGGCTGCTCATTCCGCAGCCGACGCCGCAGAGCACCAGGATCACCGCGGCGATCCTCGCCTCCGCCTCCAACGAGGGCTGGATGCCGCTCAGGGCGTAGATGGCGACCCCGGCGGTCAGGAAGGCCAACCCCGTACGGATCCAGGCCAGAAAGGTTCGCTCGTTGGCAAAGCTGAACCTGACGTCGGGTTCCTGCCCGACGCGATACACCGAGCGAGGCCATCGCCTGTCCCGATCATCGCCCTTGTCCTGATCCACGGCGCCATCGTACTGGGATGGGTGCCCGCCGCATGCGGGCCTCGATGTCCGCTGGGCCGGATCGGTGCCCAGCACCCAACTGTGGCGATCGCTGCTGACCCATCGGCCGCATCGACCCAGCGTCGCCTCGGGCACGTAGCCGGCCTGCAGGTCGATCCGATCGACCTCGCTCGCGCCGGTGCGGGCTGCCACGGCCGCCCGCTGATCATGATCGGCACCGACGATGACCAGGGCGCTGAACCGTTGTTGGATCACATTCACTTCCACCATGTCGAGCACTGCGCTCGATACCTCGTTGGCGATGATCACCAGTGGGCGTCGGGTGGTGCTGGCGCGCTGCAGCGTGCCAAGGAGCTCGCGTACCGACGCGACGGTGGGCGTGACGAGGACGGACGGATCGTCCAGTACGGCGAGCGCGGAATTGGTGTCGGTGACGAACCCCTGGCGGGCCCAACCGGCGGCCAGCGCCTGTGCGGGATCGAGGGCTCCGCGCAGGTCCGTACGTTCGGTCTCACTGAGATCGGTGGGCGGGGCGCCACTCGGTCGTGTGCGGGCCGCCTCACCGTGCAGGTACGACGGCGCGGGGGCGTCGGCGCGCAAGCCCGGAATAGGGGTCGTGGGTGGTTGCTCAAGGGCGCGGGCCCGTGCGGCGGCCCGAGCGCGGTCCCGCAGTCCTCCGTACACGATGACGGCGATGCCCACCACCAGAATGAGTGCCGGCACCAGCATCCACGTCTCCACACCGCAAGCCTGCCACGGCGCGAAGGCCTCAGGTGTCGGAATCGGCGCCCTTGCGTCGGGCGTTGGCCCGATAGCTGCTCCAGAACGCCAGGCCGACGATCAGCGCCAGGCTGACCCACAGGGCGTACTTGTCGATCTTGATCACCACGTCGACGGCGTACTGACCCAGCGAGTAGCCGAGCCAGGCGATCAGGCCGGTCATCAGGGCGCTGCTGATCAGGTTGCAGACCAAGAAGGTGCCCAGGCGCATCCGGGCGAATCCGGCGAGCGCGTACACCGCCGCGGCCGGGATGCCGGGCAGCACCCCGGCGATGACAGCCAGCCTGGTCAGCCATGGCCGATTCTCCAGCTTGGCCAACAGCGCCTGCGCCTTGGTCGAGGGGGTGAACATCTTGATCACCTTCTGGCCCCAACGGCGCCCGCACAGCCAGAACAGCCAGTCGAACTTCGTCATCCCGACCATGCCGGCGACCACCACGAGCCACAGCGGTGCCTCACCGATCCGGGCGAAGGCGGCACCGGCACCGATCGCGGCATAGCTGCCACGGATGAACTCAAGCAGGATCGGATTGGCGGCGATCAGGAAGGGCGACAGTGGAAGCATCGCCAGCATGAGCACCATGATCACGCCGATCGCACCCAGCAGGACCTTGTCGCCGCGTTGCGCCTTCCCCTCCCAAGGGACGATCTGACTCCAGTCGGCCTCGGGACGCCCGGAGCCCGTCCCTTGGGTGGGAGCCTCATTCTGCTCCGGTGTGGTTTCGGTCTGGCCGGCCGTTGGCACCTGCTGATCGCTCATGGCTCCATTCTGGCAGCGATCGGGCACCGCTCGAGTGACATGTGTCAGGTCACCCTGTGCCCCTCGACCCGTGCCTCACCGGCGTTGGAGCAGCATGGCCGACGAGCGGCTGAGCGGTGGTTCGATGGTGATCACGAACTCATCGGACAGCTCATCGCCCCAACGCTGCCAGATCCCCTGTTCCTCGGCCCGATGGGTGTCATCGAGCACGACCGTGCACCGATCGGCCAGCCGCGAGGCAATGGTGGGTAGGGCGGGGTAGCGGATGTTGCTGCCGAGGTGCGCCACCGGGCCGTCGACGAAGACCAGATTGATCGCAGTGGGATAGGCATCGAAGCAGCGCGGGTCGTACCAGGGTTGGCCGTCGTTCAGGTCGGAGGCGCCCAGGTGGCCCAGATGAACGGTTGCGTGCTCGCTCACGCCCTGTCTGGCCAGCAAGGTGCGGGTCCGCTCGGCAAAGCGGGCCTGATGCTCGATCGAGTGGATGTGGCCAGCGCCGGCCGCTCTGACGGCCAGGGCGAACCAGGCCGTGGACACGCCGCTGCCGAACTCGGCCATGGTGATGGGGTTGGTCGAGGCGCGGATGCGGGAGCACAGCGAGTGCAGGGTCTCCCACGAGGCCGCCCAGGGCGTCGGGCGGGGCATGGGGTGTGGTGGCGCAGCCCATGCCTGCAGTCGGCGCGCGATGCGACGTTCGCTGGGCGTACGGATCGGCAGATGCTTCAGCAGCGGCAGAACACTCGAGATCGTCATGGTGTGCCGATCATCATCAGCCCCGTATGAACGCAGGGCTTCCTCGACACGACGGTCATCTGAACGTCAACGCGAATGTCGGGCCGTCGATCTGGGTCTCCTGGGTCGATGATGGCTGGGGACGAACTCATGAGTCTGATCGTCTGACCAACGGGAACGGAGCGCGAATGGCTGAGCAGGTGTTGGGGAGGACGTCATCGTTTGCGGTGATCGGTGCCGGCATCAACGGGGCCGCGGTGGCTCGCGAGCTCACCCGGCGATTCCCGGGTGCTTCGGTGACCATCTTCGAGAAGGCTGGCACCGTGGCCGCCCACCAGACCGGGCACAATTCCGGGGTCGTGCACGCCGGGCTGTACTACCAGCCGGGCAGCCTCAAGGCACTGTTGTGCCGTCGTGGAGTTGAGCTCCTGCGCGGGTACGCGCTCGCCAACAGCATCCCGTACGAGGAGTGCGGCAAGATCGTCGTTGCGCTCACTGCCGAGGATGAGGTGCGACTCCGCGCCATCTTCGAGCGCGCCCAGGCCAACGGCGTACCCGATGTCGAACTGATCGACCCGGAGCGGATTCGGGAGCTTGAGCCCAATGCCGTCGGGCGGCTGGCCCTGCACTCGCCGCACACGGCGATCATCAACTTTGCCGAGGTCGCCCGATGCCTGGTCAACGACGTCCGGGCCAGTGGGGGAACGGTCCACCTGAACGCCGAGGTGGTGGGCATGGAGAATCGGGCGCATGGATGTGCAATCACCACGCTTCGGGGAGCCGGGGGGCGACGCACCGAACACACCGAGCAGTTCGACCACGTGATCGCGTGCGCCGGCCTGCAGGCGGATCGCGTGGCCCACCTGGCTGGCGGAGCCACTCACCCAACGATCGTGCCGTTCTTCGGGCAGTACTCGAAGCTGGCGCCGCGGTACCGAGCGATTCTCAACGGGCTCGTCTATCCGGTGCCAGATCCCGCGTACCCCTTCCTGGGTGTCCACCTCACCAAACGTGTCGATGGCGAGATGTTGATCGGACCGAATGCGTTTCTCTCTCTGGGGCGCGAGAACTATTCGGGATGGCGGCCTTCGGTCAAGGATGTCTTTGGCGTGATCACCGATCCGGGGTTCTGGAGGTTTGCCGCACGCAATGTCAAGGCAGCCGTACGAGAACTCGGTGCGGTCCTCTCACGCAAGAAGTTCCTGGCGGGGGCGGCGGAGTACGTGCCAGAGCTGAAGGGTGCGCCGTCGCGGCCGATCACCCGGGGCATCCGGGCTCAGGCCATGGATGCTTCTGGTGGCCTGGTCGATGACTTCGTCATCGAGCAGACCGGACGGGCAACCCTGCTTCGCAATGCTCCATCTCCAGGGGCGACCTCCTCGCTGGCCATTGCCGAGCATCTCGTCGATCGTGTGGTGGAGCAGTACGACCTGAACGCCACCTCCACCGACGCCTGAGAGGGTTGGCGCGGCCGAGGGTGTTGCCGCAAAGGCGATGATCAAGCGCACGACCGCCTCTTCCTTGATCATGGGCTCGCCGGGGGCCACGCCAGCCAGATGCAGGATGTGTGCCTGGATCAGTGTGGCGGTCATGCTGCCTCCCGATCGCGAGTTCGTACCGAGGTCAACGCGCGCGCAGTCTCGGCCAGCAGGCGGCCCTGGGCCCGCGCTGCCTCCAGTACGGCGTTGCCGGGTGGTCCGTCGCCGGAGACGTGACTGATCCCGTACGGGTTCCCGCCGGCGGCATGGGCGAGGTCGTAGTTGCGGTATCCCGGCGGCAGGATCACCGCACCCCAGTGGTGCAGCACCTGATGCAGTGACAGCAGTGTCGACTCCTGTCCGCCGTGGGTCTCGTAGCTGCTGGTGAATGTCGTGCCGGGCTTGCCGGCGAGTTCCCCGGCCTCCCAGATGCCACCGGTGGTGTCGATGAACTGCTTGAGCTGTGCGGCCGGGTTGCCGAATCGTGTCGGGGTGCCCAGGGCAAATCCGTCCGCCCACACCAGGTCGTCGGGTCGGGCGTCGGGGATGTCGTCGGTCTGGGACAGATGCGCGGCCCACTCCGGGCTGCGGTCGATCACCGCGCGGGGAGCCAGCTCTGGGGCGCGGCGCAGGCGTACCTCGGCGCCTGAGTCGACTGCACCCTGGGCGTAGGCCTCGGCCAAGGCATGGGTCGTTCCGGTGGAGGAGTAGTAGATGACAGCGATCCTGGTCATGGGTCTCACCTTCCGTACAAGTAGAATGATGTTCTACCTCTAAGGTAGAGCAGTGTTCTACCGAGATCAAGGGGTGATGAGGTCATGGCGGTGAAGAAGGCGAAGACGATGGGCGCCGCAGCGGCACCGAGGGATCGGGTGCTGGCGGCGGCGCGGGACCTGTTCCTCGAGCATGGCTACCTCGCCACCACGATCGGTGCGATCGCCGATCGGGCGGCGGTGGCGCTGCGGACGATCTACAGCGGCTACGGCTCCAAAGTGGGGATCCTGGCTGCCGTGCAGGACCAGGCGGTGGCCGGCGACGGGGCCGAGAGGTCGATGATTGAGCGGGACTGGGTGGCCAGGCTCACCTCGATGACCCGGGAGCAGGCGCTGGGCAGCGTGGTGTCCCACTTCGCCGAGGCCACCGAGCGCGCGGCGCCCATTCTCCAGGTGATCCAGACGGCATCGTCGGACGCTGCGGTTCGCGAGTTGCTCGACCGCCTGCACGAGCAACGAATCGCCACCTGTCGCCACGTCGCTGGTCTCATCGTCGACGATCGTGATGCCGGCCGCCTCGCCGATCAGTTGTACGCCCTGCTGGGGGTCGAGATGCACCAACTCCTCGTCGTACGACGGGGATGGACTCTGTCGCAGTGGGAGTCGTGGGCACTCGACTCCCTCGGCTGGGCCACTCGCCGTTCGGATGACTAGAGTGTCCCTGCAGTTGTGGGGCCTCTAGCTCAATTGGTTAGAGCAGCGGACTTTTAATCCGCGGGTTGTGGGTTCGAGTCCCACGGGGCCCACCCCGCGCACAAGGCTCGAACCCTTGCCCGAAGAATCATTGGGCTGGGTCCTGGATCGAAGCTCACCGCCGCTCACCCCCAGCGTGACGGCGCCGCGATGCGGCCAGGGACAGGGAGAGCACGAGGTCGTCATCGCGCAGCAGCACCGGCAGCGTCTCGCCGATCAGCAGCCGCAGCACGCCTTTGCCCGCGTTGGTGGCGGCGTAGGCGGGGTGCGGGTTGCCGAGCAGTGCCCCCAACAGCACGGTCCAAGACCGGCCCGGCAGGTCGAGCACGGCGCGCGCGTGCCGGTCTCGCCGCAGGCTCTCATAGGCAGACTGCCGGATACCGGCTCGCATCAGCGCCCCGCAGACATGCTCCACCGACGCCCGCGCGGTCTCCGGCGCCCAGCCCAGCAGGCACAGCAGGCCGATCGCGTCCTCGCTCGCCGACTCAGCGGACATGCACGCCCGACTCGAACCGCCGGAACCGCCACCGTCGCCCGCATCGGCGCTGGTGTCGGTCTCGGCGTCTGCGGAGCTGGGGTCGGTGACGTGGAAGGCAGGGTGGTAGTCGGTCAGCGGGCTTGGTGGACCGAGCAGAGCAGTCCTTGGGCGCGTTCCTCGAAGATGCAGGTGATCC
>JAKDKP010000721.1 GCA_030453285.1 Propionibacteriales bacterium | reverse complement strand
GTCTGGTGACGGGCTCCGTACGCGCGTGCTCGAACTGCTCGAGATGGTCGGCATTGCCGAACCGGAACGCCGGCAACGGCAATACCCGCACGAGTTCTCTGGTGGCATGCGACAACGAGTACTGATCGCGATCGGGCTGGCCTGTCGGCCCGCCCTGCTGATCGCCGACGAGCCGACCTCGGCGCTCGACGTCACTGTCCAACGCCGGATCCTTGATCAACTCGACGAGCTGACCGCCGAGATGGGCACCGCGGTGTTGTTGATCACCCACGACCTGGCGCTGGCGGCCGAACGTGCCGACCGGATTGCGGTGATGCAGTCCGGGGAGGTGGTGGAGTCTGGTGTCGCGGCCGAGGTGATGCGTGACCCACAGCATCCGTACACCCAACGGTTGTTGGGGGCGATCCCGGCACTGAACGCAACCACCAAACCGCCGCGCGAGGCGAGCACGGATGTCGAGTTGATGGCCGCGGTTGATCTGGTGAAGGTGTATCCGACGGGCCGTGGGGCGACCTTCCGGGCCGTGGACAACGTCTCGCTGATCATGCCCAAGGGCACGACGGTCTCGATCGTCGGAGAGTCGGGGTCGGGCAAGTCCACCGTCGCGAACATGATCCTCGGGCTGTCCGAGCCGACCTCTGGCACGATCACCCTCGACGGACAGGCGCGGCCACGGGACCGCGCCGGGCTCAAGGCGTTCCGACGGCGCGTGCAGCCGGTCTTCCAGAACCCGTACGCCTCCCTCGACCCCCGGTTCACCGTGGCGCGCAGCATCGCCGAACCGCTGAAGGTGCACCGGATCGGTGACGCTCGTTCGCGGCTGACCAAGGTCGATGAGCTGCTCGAGCAGGTAGCGCTCCCGTCGGCCATGGGGAGCCGGCTCCCGCACCAACTGTCCGGGGGGCAACGGCAACGTGTCGCGATCGCTCGTGCGTTGGCACTCGGCCCCGAACTCGTTGTGCTCGACGAGGCCGTCTCAGCCCTGGATGTCCTTGTGCAGCAGCAGATCCTCGACCTGCTGAGCGACCTGCAGCAACGACTCGGGCTGTCGTACCTCTTCATCAGCCACGACCTCGCCGTCGTCCGGATGATCTCCGACATCGTGCACGTGATGAAGTCCGGCCGGATCGTCGAATCCGGCCCGCCCGCCGAGATCTTCGACCGCCCGCAGCAGGACTACACCCACGAACTCCTCGCCGCCATCCCCCGCGGCGTCTGACCCCTGGGTTGTGCGGGGCTTCGACACGTCCCGCTCATTCCTCGCGGGGCTCACTCAGGCGTCGACGTGCGGGTGGATGATGGAGGCATGATGTTCCCCAATGCGGTGCTGGGCGGGATCGTGGCCGGGCGGATCGACCTGGCGTACCGCCGATGGACCAGAAGGATGCACGCACCGGGTGGCCGGCAGCGCACCACGGTGGGCGTGATCGCCTTCGACGCGGTGGAGGTGGTGGATCCGGATTCGATCACCGAGGCCGACGCCGCCCGTACGGGAAGCGATCTGGTCACACTGCGCGGCTGGCTGGAGCGCAAGCCCACCGGAGACCTCTATCGGATAGAGCTCCACTTTGCCGGGGAGGACGACCGGGTGGCCCTGCGCGACGCCACCCCCGACCCCGATGACCTGAACCAGCTCACCACCACCCTGGCAGCGATGGACCGGCGCAGCCGGCGCGGTGCCTGGACGCGGACCTTCCTCGCACTGATCAAGGACCATCCCGGT
>JAKDKP010000720.1 GCA_030453285.1 Propionibacteriales bacterium | reverse complement strand
CTCACCATGACCGGCGCACCGACCACCTGCGGCTCCAAGATCCTCGAAGGCTGGGTGCCCCCGTACAACGCCACCGTGACCCAACGGCTGATCGACGCCGGCGTGGTCATCCTCGGCAAGACCAACCTCGACGAGTTCGCCATGGGCTCGTCGACCGAGAACTCCGCGTACGGCCCGACCCGCAACCCGTGGGACCTCGACCGGATCCCCGGCGGCTCCGGTGGCGGCTCGGCTGCCGCCCTCGCCAGCTTCTGTGCGCCCATCGCGATTGGCACCGACACCGGCGGTTCGATCCGCCAACCCGCTTCGGTCACCGGCACCGTCGGCGTCAAGCCCACCTACGGCGGCACCTCCCGGTATGGCCTGGTGGCGATGGCCTCGAGC
The DNA here is from genome assembly GCA_030453285.1 of Propionibacteriales bacterium. GTDB lineage: Bacteria > Actinomycetota > Actinomycetes > Propionibacteriales > Propionibacteriaceae > Carbonicoccus. Next base: position 1,341 of record JAKDKP010000720.1, on the reverse strand, counting down.
CTCGACCAGCCCGGCCCCTGTGCCCGCAACGTGCTCGACGCCGCCCTGCTGCACGAGGTGATCGGCGGCCACGACCCGCGCGACTCCACCTCCATCGACCAGCCCGTGCCCACGGTCGTCGACGCCGCCTGCAACGGCGACGTGTCCGGCATGAGGATCGGCGTCGTGAAGGAACTGGGCGGTGACGGCTACGCCCCCGGCGTCCAGCAACGCTTCGACGAGGCCGTCGCCCTCCTCACCCGACTCGGCGCCGACGTCGTCGAGGTGTCCTGCCCGAACTTCGTGTACGCGATGGCGGCCTACTACCTCATCCTGCCGAGCGAGGTGTCCTCCAACCTGGCCAAGTTCGACGCCATGCGTTTCGGTCTCCGCGTCGGCGACGACGGCACGCATAGCGCCGAGGAGGTGATGGCGATGACCCGCGAGGCCGGCTTCGGTCCCGAGGTGAAGCGCCGCATCATCATCGGTACGTACGCCCTGTCCAGCGGCTACTACGACGCCTACTACGGCTCGGCACAGAAGGTGCGCACCCTGATCGACCGCGACTTCGACGCCGCCTTCGCCTCCGTGGACGTGCTGGTCTCGCCGACCACCCCGACCACGGCCTTCAAGCTGGGGGAACGGGTCGACGATCCGCTGGCGATGTACAAGGCCGACCTGTGCACCATCCCGTCCAACCTCGCCGGCAACGCCGCGGCCTCCTTCCCGGTCGGCCTCGCCCCCGAGGATGGACTGCCGGTGGGCCTGCAGGTGATGGCCCCGCCGATGGCCGACGACCGTCTCTACCGGGTCGGTGCGGCCCTGGAGAAGGCTCTGGAGGAGCAATGGGGCGGCCCGCTGTGGCGACAGATCCCCGACCTGGCCGGCACCGCAGCGCGTACGGATGAAGGAGAGGCTCGATGAGTGACACCCTGACCGACTACGACGAGGTGCTGGCGAACTTCGACCCCGCCCTCGGCCTTGAGGTGCACGTCGAGCTCAACACGAACTCCAAGATGTTCTGCGGCTGCGCCACCGCCTTCGGTGCCGACCCCAACACCCAGACCTGCCCGGTCTGCCTCGGTCTGCCCGGCTCGCTGCCGGTGGTCAACGGCAAGGCCGTCGAGTCCGCGATCCGGATCGGCCTGGCCCTGAACTGTCAGATCGCCGACTGGTGCCGGTTCGCACGCAAGAACTACTTCTATCCCGACCAGCCGAAGAACTACCAGATCTCCCAGTACGACGAGCCCATCGCGTACGAGGGGTGGGCCGAGGTCGAGGTCGAGGGTGAGACGTACAAGATCGAGATCGAACGCGCCCACATGGAGGAGGACACCGGCAAGTCGCTGCACGTCGGTGGAG
>JAKDKP010000719.1 GCA_030453285.1 Propionibacteriales bacterium | reverse complement strand
AGTCGCGGTGCTACAGCGTCACCTATCGGACCTGGCGTCGCCGGCGCGCACGCTTCCAGCAAGTCATGCAGGAAGAGACTGAGAGGGCCCAGCGCGCGGGGAAGCCCGTGGATTTCGCGGCCGTGGAAGAAGCCCTACTGAGCCAAGAGGATGAGTCTGAAACCTCGGTGGTGATCGGTGTCTGGGAGTTCGTGGGCGTGGGCTGGACTAACCAAGGAGAGGTGGAGATCGCCACAGCAGCAGCGGCCAGGGCACGCGAGTACGCCCAACTTCGGGCTGGCAAGCAGTGACCACGCAGGAGCAACGACAACGCAGGGATGAGTGAGGAACATGGATGACCAGTCCACCGTGACGTTTCCGCAGTTCATGACGGTGCAGGAGGTGGCGAGGCTGCTGCAGGTGCCCGTGTCGACGGTCTATCACTGGGCCGCGTACGGCGAGGGGCCTCCGTCATTCAAGGTGGGCAAGCATCGCCGCTTCAAGGCCGCTGCTGTCGCCGCGTGGCTGGAGGCGGCCGAGGCTCGAGGTGTGGCGTGATTGAGCGTCGGGAGCGAAAGGACGGCGCGATCACCTATCGCGTGCGATATCGCACCCCAGATGGTGGCTTCCGTTCCCGCTCCTTTCGGCGAAGGGGAGACGCCGTTGTCTACGAGCGTGAGATGGAGGCGCACAAGCGGCGCGGGGACTGGGTCGACCCTCAACGTGGCCGGGTCACCCTGGCGATGGTGTGGGAAGAGTACGAAAGCTCGGGCATGACTCATCTGCGTGTCACGACACAGAACGGCTACCGCTACGCCTGGAAGCACATCGAGCCGACGCTCGGTCGTTGGCCCGTGGCCAAGATCGAACACGCTGACGTAGCGGAGTGGGTAGCGAACCTGTCCAAGACAGCAGGAACTGACACGGTTCGGCGGGCTCATGGGGTGTTGTGCAGGCTGCTGGACCATGCCTGCCGGACTCGACGCGTGCCAGTCAACGTCGCTAGGGGAGTGCGCCTTCCAAAGCGCGCACCAGCTCGCGAGCGGATCCTCACGATGGCGCAGGTCCACGCACTGGCGGACGGTATGTCATCCGAGGGTGATGTCGTGCTGGCCCTGGCGTACCTGGGCCTTCGGTGGTCAGAGTTGGCTGCCCTTCGATGCGAAGACGTCAACCTCGACCGGCGGCGGGTCCACGTCGTGCAACGGGCCACCGAAGTCGAGGGACGAATCGACGTCGACCAGCCGAAGAGTCGCGCTGGGCATCGGTATGTCCCGATCCCCGGACGCATCGCGACCCTGCTGGAGTCGAGGATGGCGGGCAAGCCGGCTGACGCTCTTGTCTTCGCCTCACCTCAGGGCGACTTTCTCCGGTCACGGAACTGGCGGCGGCGCTCCGGTTTCGACTCGACCGCACAAGCCCTGGGCATCGTTGTGACCCCGCACGACCTGCGGCGCACCTTCGGAAGTCTCGCGCGGATGGCGGGGGCTGACCTGCGCTTCATTCAGAAGGCGATGGGTCATGAGTCGATCACCACGACGGCGCGGATCTACGCCCACCTCTACGACGACGAGCTCGACACCATCGCGGCCGCCCTCGACGGACTGCACCCGCCGGCCACACCTCGGGAGCAGTGACATGTGCCCATTTAGTGCCCATTTGGTGTTCGCCGCGGTCTTGCTGGTCGCAAGAACCTTGATTTTTCGGTGTGCCCCCGGCTGGATTCGAACCAGCGACACCTTCTTTAG
>JAKDKP010000718.1 GCA_030453285.1 Propionibacteriales bacterium | reverse complement strand
TGTACGAGGCGTACGGCCCCGAAGGCGTCGCGCTGCTGATCGAGTGCCTCACCGACAACCGCAACCGTTCGGTCTCCGATGTCCGGGTCGCGGTCACCCGCAACGGCGGCACGATGGCCGACAGCGGCTCGACGGCAAGGATGTTCAACCGCAAGGGAGTCGTCGTGGTCGGCAAGGAGCAGGAAGGCCGGAGCCTCGCCGAGGACGACCTGCTCGAGGTCGTGCTGGATGCCGGGTGTGAGGAGATCAACGACCTGGGCGAGGAGTTCCAGATCGTCGCCGATCCGAATGACACCGTGCCGGTACGGCAGGCCGTGCAGGCTGCCGGGCTGGACTACGAGTCTGCGGAGGTCGCGTTCGTCCCCGACTTCACCCAGCCGGTGGAGGTGGAGACCGCGGAGAAGGTGATGCGGATCATCGACGCGCTCGAGGACTCCGACGACGTGCAGAACGTCTACGCCAACTTCGATGCCCCCGATCCCGATGAGGACTGAGCTCGGTTCTCCATCGAGCGAGGCTGTTCCGGCCGGCGACCTGTCGTAGGCGGGTGTGCCACCCAACGGGGGCCGCGTGTCGTTCCGACCGGGTCGTCGTGGGCGCAGTAGGGTACGAACATCTGTTCGAACACAACTAGGCGGTGCGCGTGCGCGTTCTCGGTGTCGACCCGGGTCTGACCCGCTGCGGCTTCGGCGTCGTCGACGGTGCCCCCGGTCGTCCTCCGCAGCTGGTGGCCGTCGACGTGGTCCGTACACCGTCCGATCACGAGGTCGCGCGTCGGTTGGTCGAGATCGAGCGGGCCGTCGTTGACTGGATCCACCGCCATCGACCAGATGTCGTCTGTGTGGAGCGCGTGTTCGCCCAGCACAATGTGCAGACCGTGATGGGCACGGCCCAGGCAGCCGGAGTGGTGATGCTGGTCGGCGCGCGCGCCGGGCTCCCCGTCGTGCTGCACACTCCCAGTGAGGTGAAGGCGGCCATCACCGGATCGGGGCGGGCCGACAAGGCCCAGGTCGGCACCATGGTCGCCCGGGTCCTCAAGCTGACCGAGGCCCCCAGGCCGGCCGACGCGGCAGATGCGTTGGCCCTGGCGATCTGCCATCTGTGGCGAGGCGGGGCCACCAACCGTCTATCCGGTGCCGTAGACCGCGCCGTTGCCGTGCGTGGTGCCGACAACGGGTACGCCCGCGCCGCGCGGGCCGCACGGGGAGGCAGGCACAGCACCACTGGAACGACCACCTGCAGAACGGAGCGCTCCGAATGATCGCCGAACTGACCGGCACCGTGACCTCGGTCGGGGCCACCCGCGCCGTGGTCGACCTGAACGGATTCGGGGTGCTGGTGCACGTCACCCCCTCGACCGCTGCCGCGCTGCGGGTGGGGGAGGCCACCACGGTCTCCACCTCCCTGGTCGTCCGTGAGGAGTCGCTGACGCTGTACGGGTTCGCCACCCCCGGCGAGCGGGAGATGTTCGAACTGCTGCTGGGCGCCAACGGAGTGGGCCCCAAGCTGGCCCAGGCCGCCCTCGCCGTGCACGGACCCGACGAGTTGCGGGCAGCGATCAGCAGCAGCAACCTTGCGGTGCTGACCGCGGTGCCCGGCATCGGCCGCAAGGGTGCCGAACGGATCTGCATCGAGCTGCGCGACAAGGTCAACGCCCTGTCGGTTGGTGGGGATGTCGTGGTGGGGCCCGCCGAGGGTTCCCCGGCGCGCGAGTCCTGGCGGGAGCAGGTCAGTGAGGGCCT
>JAKDKP010000717.1 GCA_030453285.1 Propionibacteriales bacterium | reverse complement strand
CCAGTGCTCCGTTCACCGCCAGCAACGCCACGAACACGATGATCAGCCCGGTCAGCACACTGCGCTCGAGCGTGGTGGAGTTGCCCGTCCGGACCTCGACCTCGGTTGCGTACCAAGCAGTCAGCAACACCGCGCCGGTGACGGTGAGTCCCAACACCGGCATGATCAGCGTGCCGGGCCACAGGCCCGCGTCACCCGAAAGAGCGGTGCCCAGCAGGGGGATGACGCTGAGGACGACGTAACAGGCAACGAGTCGCATCCAGGCCGGCATGGCGGTCGAGACGTACACCGTCACCCGCGAAGCTCGGGCGTCGAGACGGCGTTGCGCCGCCATCACGCTGGTCAGCTTGCGCGCCACGGTGATGTCCTGCCCCGTTTCCGGCACCAGAAGATCGACCACCGCCGACAGGACCGCTCCCACGACTGTGCTCAGCAACAGCAGCAGAACCAACAGCAGCATTCCGGGTCTGAGCGGTTCCTCCGAGACGAGGGTGGCGAAGACCGCCAGGGTGGCCCCGGCCATGCCGAACAACAGGATCAATCCCACCTTGCCAACAACATCGGCGATCGCCACGACCCGGGCATCGGCCCGGACCGCCGAACCCGCCACCGCCACCGTGAGCACCATCGTGGCGTGCACTCCCAGGGCTCCCAGCACGACGGCGGCAATGGTGTTGACGTCAGTGCCCACCTGGGCCAGCACCAGATCAACCTCGGTCAGCAGATCCTTGGTGTCGCCGAGGATCGATGCCGTCATGATCGCCAGGGCGACCGCGGCCAGCAGCATGGACCCCGAGAAGTAGTGGACCGCCTTCTTGGCCATGAACGCCACGTGCTTGGTCCGCTGGGCCTCGAAGACCGACAGCAGTCCGTACGTGCGCTTCTCTGGCAGTTCGAGATTGCGCAGCGACACCGCTGGCCCCGTCATCCCGAGGCCTGGCTCGCTGTCGAGCCGGTCGACGATGGTGTCGAGCAGGCGGGTGGAATATTGCGCTGGGGCGTCGAAGTCGTCGGCCGGGATGGGCTTCTCCTTGACCACGCGTCGAGCCAGTCGGACGTCGCCCACCGCATCCATCACCCGGGCGCAGATCTTGATCACCGTCACTCGGCGGGTCTCCTGCGGGCCGCCCTTCGGTTCGTCCGGGCCGGCGCTGTGTCGCAGGGTCATCCGTACGGCTCCCCGCAGGGCTGATCGCCAGGCCTCCGGCACCGCTTCGCGAACTTCAAGCGGACTGGCCATGACGACGACATACATCCCGAGGGCGAGGGCCAGCGCCTGTTCGTACGCCACCGAAGAGTCCGCCGAGGTCAGGAAGGCGCGAATGAGGGCTGCTCGTTCTGCCGGAGGGAGGGAGGTCGGCGCGCCGACGCGCGCCTCAGCGACCTCCACCAGCAGGTGCAGGTAGTCCACACGCGTGGCGTCGCTCCACAACTCCCGAGCCCGTCTCGTGATGGCCAGCCCTTCCTGGACGTCGACACTGCCGCCTTGATGACAGTGGACGCGCAGGTCGTCGATGGTGGCCCGGACTCGCAGATCTTGATCATCGGGACTGGGGAGCATCTCGGCTGGCACCCCACCATGGTGACCCCAGTGACGTACCGCACGCAATGGCGTCCGTCCGTCGGGCCATGATCAGCTACGCAGGTGATTCAGCACGGTATCGCCACGTCTGGAGAGCCGATAGCCGGTCGGCAGGGACTCGGTCAGGCCCAACTCCTTGAGGCGTCGTACGTTTGACTTGA
>JAKDKP010000087.1 GCA_030453285.1 Propionibacteriales bacterium | reverse complement strand
GGTGACGTGACCGCTGAAGTTGGGCGTGGGTCGAGGGGCGAGGATGGCGATCCGCTCGTGGCCGAGGTCGACGAGATGCCGGGTGGCCGCGGCGGCTCCGCCCCGGTCGTCGACCACGACCCCGTGGCCGGCGAGACCGTCGAGCTGGTCGATGGTGACGACCGGCAGGGCACGTTCCACCAGCGCGCGGTAGCCCGGGTCGTCGGGGTCGCTGGCATAGACCAGAGCGCCGTCCATGGCGAGATCGCGGGCCGGCAGCGGTGTGCTGGCCGCCGGCGGAGCGATCAGACCAACCGACAATGAGCGCTCGGACAGGGCGGCGACCACGCCACCGATGAACGTGACGGCAGTGGCGTCGACGAAAGCGTCGGCAGCTGAGCCGGACAGCAGTACGCCCACGAGCCCGGTCCGGCCGCGGGCCAGGGCGCGGGCACGGGCATCGGGTCCGTGGTAGCCGAGCTCGGATGCGACGTCGAGGATGCGTTTGCGCAGCTCCACCGAGATGCGGTCTGGGCGGGAGAAGGCGTTGGAGACACTCATCTTGGTGACTCCGGCGGTTGCGGCGACATCGCGCATGGTGACTCTCGTCATGGCTCGATCCTCCCATTCATTCCCGTCGGGCCCTCGGGGTCGTCCCGGCTCGTGCTCACCCACGCGGCCGAGGCGCGAAGGTCGTACGGGTGAGGGCCAGCGCAATCGCCACACAGGGCAGCACGACCCAGGCCATGGCGACACCGATGGTCGTGGTCTGGCCGGCGAGCAGCCCGAGGACGGCTGGGGTGGCGAATCCGGCCAGTCGATCGCAGATCACCATGGCACCCACGCCACGGTGAGCCGTGCCGATGCACGCGGCCCGTTCGCTGAGGATGGGGGCCAGGAGACCACCGCCAGCTCCGGCCAGGGCGGCTCCGACGAACGCGATGACAGGGTTGCCGGCCAAGGTCAGGCCGCTCACCCCGAGGACACTGATCAGCAGTCCGGCCGCAAATACCTGCCGAGCGCCCCAGCGATGGACGAGACGGTCGCAGGCGAAGCGGGCGAGAGTCACCGACGTGGTGATGACCACGTAGCCGGTCGATGTCAGGGACGCCGACAGGCCAAGATCGTCGCGCAGTCGGAAGGTGGTGAACTCACCCGGTACGACATCCATCGGCACGATCAGCGCCGCCATCACCCCGACCAGCACCACCGGCACCAAGGCGAACGCTGGTCCACCGACGGTTTGCTCAGGAGCGGACGTCGACGGCTCATCGACCAGCCGGCGTCGGACGAATGGGAAGATGAGCATGAGCAGCAGGGCGAGTCCGCTGAAGTGGACCGGTGCCGCCACTCGCCACACCCCGAGCAGTGAGGCCACGGTGCCACCGGCCATGGTGCCGATCCCGTACAGACCGGCCATGCGTCCCATCACCGAGGTGCCGCGCCTGCGGCCAAGCGCCGCCATCTGCACGATGAGCGCGACGTCGACCAAGGCGTTGAAGCTCATCATGGCCACGAGCGCTCCGACGAGCGTCCACCCATCGCGGGCGCAGCCCAGCAGAGGCAGGGTCGCCACATGGAACGGCCCGGCGACCAGCACCATCCGTCGGCTCCCGAAGCGATTGACCAGTGGCGTGGCGACCAGTGCCGCCAGCAAGCCGCTGAAGTTGCCGATCGCCATGGCCGCTCCGACCTGGCTGGTGGCGATTCCCGCCTGGTCGCGCAGGTCGGGCAGCCGGGTCAGATAGGTGGAGTAGACGAGCGCGTTCGCCATCGTCAGCAGGGCCACGGGGATCAGACTCCGTGTGTTGATCACTCCAAGAGTTTACCGGTACATATACCGGTAAACAAGGCGTCTTGCTGACACTGGGGAAGTCCTGGCCGGGAGTTGGCGGTCAGATCTTCCCCCATCCTTGACGCGAGCCCTGTGGAAGGGCGGTCAGCCAGGGTCGCCCGGCGGCAGACTCACCCTATGCACGCCACCGTGGACCCCAGCGACACCTTGCGCCAGCTCGCCCTGGCTCAAGCTGGGGTGATCTCGCGGGGGCAGGCGCAGCAACTCGGCCTCAGCCGACACTCGCAGCAGCGGCTGGTGGACCGAGGCCGGTGGCAGCGGCTCGCTTCCGGGCTCCTGGTGGCGCATGATCAGCCTCCCACCTGGACCACCCACGCATGGGCCGGACTCCTCCTCGCCGGGGACGGGGCTCGCCTCGGCGGAGAGGCCGCAGCCCACCTGTGGGGTCTCACCGATGAGCCCCCGGAACGAATTCTGGTGTGGCACCCGCACCGGACGCGGCGAGTGGACACCGCTCCCTGGGCCTTTCGGCGTGAGCGTGAGGACGTCCGGGCCGAGTCGATCGGGGATCCGCCACGGACGTCGATCGAGGACACCGTCCTCGACCTCTGTGACCGGCGACTGGGGGAGTCGGAGTTGGCGCCTCTGCACTGGCTCACGGTCGCGGTTCAGAAGCGCCTGACGAGCGCCTCGATGCTGCGCCGCACGCTGTCGGGGCGGCACCGGTTCGGAGGCCGTGCCGAGGTGCAGGACCTACTGGCCGACGTACGGGATGGTGCGACCTCGGCGCTGGAGCTGCGCTATCTGCGCGATGTGGAGCGGGCGCACGGGCTGCCACGTGGCCAGCGTCAGGCGGCACGCCGCGTCGACGGTCGGCGGACCTATCGGGACGTCTGGTATCGAGCGTTCGCCGTGGTGGTCGAGCTGGACGGGAAGCTGGGCCACAGCGGCGCCGGCCGGTTCCGGGATCACCGCCGCGACAACGCCGCTCTGATGGAAGGGGCGGCGCCACTGCGGTACGGCTGGGAGGACGTGTCGCGCCGGCCGTGTGTGGTCGCCCGTGAGGTGGCGGAGATGCTGACTCGAGGCGGTTGGTCCCACATGGCTCAGCGGTGTGCCCGATGCGATGGCTGATCGGGGAAGATCTGGCCGGGAGTTGGCGGCCACATCTTCCCCCATCTCAGCGCGACCGCCGAGACGCGCCCGTCCGCCGAGCAACGATGACTGGCAGAGTGGCCAAGGTGACGGATCGACTGCGTAGTGCTCGCTGGTACGGAGACGATGAGGGAGCGCGGAGCAGTTTCATCCACCGCGCGTGGATGCGCCGTGGCAACCCCACCGATGCGCCGACCAAGCCGCAGATCGCGATCGCCAGCACTGCCAGCGCACTGGCCCCCTGCAACGCGCACCTGACCGACATCGCCCGCAGCGTCAGCAACGGCGTGTGGGAGGCCGGTGGCGTGCCCCTGGACATGCCGGTGATGTCCCTCGGCGAGACCAACATGCGGCCCACCGCGATGCTGTTCCGCAACCTGGCGGCCATGTCGATCGAGGAGCAGATCCGGGCCAACCCAATCGATGGAGTGGTCCTGCTCGGCGGCTGCGACAAGACGATCCCCGCCCTGTTGATGGCAGCGGCCTCGGCCGGTCTCCCGGCGATCGCGCTCAGCGGCGGCCCGATGCTGACCGGCACCCTGGCCGGTCGACGACTGGGCTGCGGCACCGACGTGTGGCGACTGTCGGAGGAGGTACGGGCCGGCACCCTCGCCCCCGAGGTGTTCGCCGACGCCGAGCAGTCCATGATCCGCAGTGCCGGCCACTGCAACACGATGGGCACCGCGTCGACGATGGCGTGCGTCACCGAGGCGCTCGGAATGAGCCTGCCCGGGACATCCGGCCTGCCCGCTCCGGAGGCCCGACTCGCCCAGGCGGGACACCTGACCGGACGTCGGATCGTCGCCATGGTGGCCGAGGACCTCACCCCGGACAAGATCATCACCCGCGCCGCCCTGACCAATGCCGTCGTGGCGAGTTCGGCGATCGGCGGGTCGACCAACGCGGTGGTGCACCTGCTCGCCATCGCCGGGCGCCTCGGGATCGACTTCGACTTGACCGACATCGACGCCATCGGGCACGAGGTGGACCTGCTGGTGAACCTGCAGCCGTCGGGGGAGCACCTGATGGAGGACTTCCACCGCGCCGGTGGACTGCCTGCTGTGCTGGCGCAGATCAGTGAGCGGCTCGATCCGACCGCGATCACCGTCACCGGGCGGCCGCTGGTCGACGAGATCGTCGGTGCCGTCGTGCACGACTCGACGGTGATCAGCCCACCCGAGCAGCCGTTGATGATCAACGCCGGACTGGCCGTTCTGCAGGGAAATCTTGCCCCCGACGGGGCGGTGATCAAGCCTGCCGCCGCGACGCCCGCGCTGCTCACCCATCGGGGCCCGGCGCTGGTCTTCGACTCGATCGAGCAATTCCATGATCAGATCGACGATCCGGAGCTCGATGTCACCGCCGACACGGTGCTCGTCGTCCGCGGCTGCGGCCCCCGCGGCTATCCGGGCATGCCGGAGGTCGGCAACCTGCCGCTCCCGGCCACACTGCTCGCGGCCGGCGTACGGGACATGGTGCGGATCTCCGACGCCCGGATGAGTGGCACCGCGTACGGCACGGTCGTGCTGCACGTGGCTCCCGAATCCGCCGCCGACGGACCCCTGGCCAGGATTCGCACCGGCGACATGATCACCCTTGACGTGCCGAACCGACGGCTGGACGTCGAGGTCGACGAGGTCGAGTTGGCCGGACGGGAGCACTCACCGGGTGCGCGGGCGGCCTATGCCGCGCCGACACGCGGCTGGTCCAAGTTGTACGTCGACACCGTGCAGCAGGCGGACCGTGGCGCCGATCTCGATTTCCTCGTCGGCCAGACCGAGGACACCCCGGCACGCGAATCGCACTGAATGCTCAACGGACACCGCCGTTTGACGTCCACCGCAAAGAGAGGTCACTTCTTGAACTTGTCCAGACCGCTGGTGTCGCCGCGTTTGATGGCGGCGAACAACTCTTCACAGCGTTCCTTGTCCCAGGACAGGGCGGCGCCGGCGGGGCTGCTGATGTTGCCGCCCACCGGGATGGTCAGGGCGAGCGCGTCGTCGCCCGACAGCCTGCTGGCCGCCAGGGCGAGCCTGGGCATGTCGGCGGTCGAGGTGCTCTCACCCAGTCGTACGGCACCGGCGACGGCCTTGTTCAGGTTCCAGTAGCGGACCGGATTGATCACCGTCATCGGCGTGGCCGCCTTCTTCGCGACCGCGCTGACCATCTGCCGCTGCCGCTTCACCCGACCAAGATCACCTTCGGGGTCGGCGTAGCGCATCCGTACATAGCCGAGGGCGGTGACCCCGTCGAAAGTCTGGCAGCCCTTCTTGAGGTTCAGGTGGGAGTTCTTGTCCTTGATGTCCTTCGGGACGCACATCTCGATGCCGTCCATGGCGTCGATCACGTCGACGAATCCGCCGAAGCCGATCTCCACATAGTGATCGACGCGGAGTCCGGTGGCCTGCTCGACAGTGGCGGTCAACAGCTTGGGCCCGCCGATCGCGTACGCGGCGTTGATCTTGTTCTTGCCGTTGCCCGGCACCTCGACATAGGAGTCTCGGGGGATCGAAATCATGGCCGGACGACCACCCGGAGGGACGTAGAGCAGCATCATCGTGTCGGTGCGCTGTCCCTCCGCGCTACCGGTGCCGAGCTTCTTCTTCTCTTCTGCCGACAGGCCCTCCCGCGAGTCCGAACCGACCAGGAGGTACGTCTGCCCCGGCGTGTCGGCCGGCCGATCACCCTTGGGCTGGTTGGCGACTTTGTCGACGGTGTTCCACGCCACCAGCGGGACGGCGACGAGGTACACCAGACAGGCCGCCAGCAACAATGCGAGTACGGCGACGACCTTGCGGCCCGTACGGCGTCGGCGAGGACGACGACGACCGGTTGTCCCCGGCGGCCCCCCGCCGGGGCCAGCACCGGAACCACCACCACCCGAACCACCACGACCGGACCGACCCTCCGGCGGCGGTGCTGGCACCGGGCGCACGTCACGCTGCTGGGGCGGTCGCTGAGCCGTTCCCTGTCCGGAGGCGGGGCCGGAGGCGGGTCGGTGTCCCGCCGCCCGGGCCCGACGGTCGAGTTCGGCCTGCTCGGCCTGCGACATCACCTGGGTGTGGTCCGGCTTCGGATCGGGTGTGGATTCCCGTCCGTACAGCCAGTCCAAGTCGTCGCGCCCACTCATGGCGGCCAATGTACCCAGTCGATGGTGACGCGTCGGGGAGCCCACACGGGTGGTCGCCCGACCGACCTGCAGGCGGTGCCCGGGGCGGCCGGTCACCTCGGGGTGCAGCTCCGAGAGATGTCGGCCACAATGTGACCCATGGACAGGGCCACCCCAGCAGGCGATGACACCGCAGGACATGCGACGTCGGATTCGGTCACCACCTGGCCGGGGGTGAGTGTGGTGATGCCGGTCCGCAATGAGGAGGAGCATCTGCGGGCGGCGGTCGAGCGCGTCCTTGATCAGGACTACCCCGGCGACCGCGAGCTGATCATGGCGGTCGGCCCGAGTACCGACCGGACTGCCGAGATTGCTGAGCAATTGGCCGCCGAACACCCGGGCGTCCTCGTCGTCGACAACCCGACCGGTCGAACGCCGGCCGGACTGAACCGTGCGGTCGCGCGCTCGCGGTACGAGGTGATCGTCCGCGTCGACGGGCACGGCGAGTTGACCGACGACTACATCGTGACCGCCGTCGAGTTGCTGGAGCGCACCGGCGCGGTCAATGTCGGCGGAGTGATGGACGCCCGGGGTCGCACTCCCTTCGAGGAGGCCGTGGCCTGTGGCTACAACACCCGGCTCGGTCTTGGCGGTGGCACCTTCCATCTGAAGGACTCACCCGAAGGCCCCGCCGACACCGTCTTCCTCGGCGTCTTCCGCAAGGAGGCCCTGAACGCCCTCGGCGGATTCGACGAGAGCCTGCACCGGGCCCAGGACTGGGAATTGAACCATCGCCTCCGACAAGCCGGGGGACAGGTGTTCTTCTCGCCCCGCCTCAAGGTCACCTACCGGCCACGCTCGTCGTTCGGGGCGCTTGGTCGCCAGTTCTTCGAGACCGGCCGCTGGCGTCGCGAGGTGATTCGGCGGCACCCCGACACTGCCAGCGTCCGATATCTGGCGGCCCCGGTTGCCGTCGCCGGTATCGCCGGCGGCACGATCCTCGGCCTGGTGGGCACGGCCACACGTTCCTGGCTTCGGATCGGGTGGGCGGCGCCATTGGGGTACGGGGCGATCGTCACGCTCGGATCGCTGCTGGTGAAGGGAATCTCGCCACCGGCCCGGGCCCGTCTTCCCTTCGTGTACGCCACCATGCACCTCGCCTGGGGGAGCGGCTTCCTGGTCGGTCTGGATGCTGATCAACGTGCCGAGGGTGAACCGGCCGAACCGCCGACGCACTGAGGGTGTCACCTCGCCTGCGTGGGGCGCCCGGGTGAGGTGGGTACGCTGCGGGGCATGCGCTACGTGGTGATCATGGCCGGTGGATCGGGCACCAGGCTCTGGCCGTTGTCCCGCAAGGGGATGCCCAAACAGTTGTTGGCCCTGGTGGGCGACAAGAGTCTGCTGCGGATCGCGTACGAACGCGTGACAGGTCTGGTGCCGCCAGAACGCATCCTGGTCTGCACCGGGGCTGACTACGCCGACCTCGTCGAAGAGCAGTTGCCCGAACTGCCCGCAGAGAATTTCCTGGGCGAACCGGTCGGTCGCGACTCGTTGAACGCGGTGGCCTGGCCGGCGGCGGTGCTGCAGGCCAAGGATCCTGAGGCGGTGGTGGCCATGGTGACCGCCGATCATCTGATCGAGCCGGTCGAACGGTTCACCCGTGCCCTTGATCAGGCGTTCACCTTGGCCGAGACCGAGACCGACGTGCT
>JAKDKP010000086.1 GCA_030453285.1 Propionibacteriales bacterium | reverse complement strand
CTGAATCGTTCCCTGCAGGCGTACGCGAAGGCCGGCTTCACCCTGGCCGGCCTGGCCGGTGAGGGCGACGTCGACATCAGCGAACTGCCTGGCGCCAGTGGACCGCTCGTCCTGCTGGTCGGCAGCGAGGGCAGCGGCCTCTCGCGGCTCGCCCGGGAGGCCTGCGATCACCTGGTCCGGATCCCTATCGCAGGTGACGTGGAGTCGCTGAACGCCGGCGTGGCCACCGGTGTCGCGCTGTACGAGATCTCGCGCCAACGCGGCTGATCATCTCCTCATCCGGGGATCGCCGCCCGCAGACGTTGGCCGACGAACTGGAGGAACTTGTCCTCCGGGGAACCCCAGTTCGGATCCATCACCCGGTAGGCCCACAAGGCTCCCGGATCACGAGTGACGACGGCCGGGATTTCCTTGCTGTGCACGGCTTCGCGCAACCTGTCCGCGGCTGCCTGGGCGGCCCGTTGCAGGAACATCTCGAAGCTCGTACGGGCCTCGCGATCGAACTCCGCCAACGGTGACAGGCGCGCCAGCCGACGCAGGTGGATGCCTTCGCGCAGCGCGGTCAGGTGGGCCAGATGGACACTCCAGGCGTCATCGATCTCGACCAGGGCCAGGTGGGCGCACACCTCATCCAAGCGCTCGCCCAACAGCTCCCGTACCGCCGTCGTCTCGTCGCTCGCCAAGTGACGCAGCAGTTCCCGGGTGGCGGCCGCCGGATTCTCCAGCAGGTGGTGGCGCGAGGTGAGCACCACCCCGCGATGTTCGGAGATGACGCGGGTGAACGCCCAGGCGTGCTCGTGCTGAGTGAGCAGTCGCCCCTCGGCTCTCCGCTGCTGCTGGGCAACGGCCTCCAGCACCCCGGGCAGCGTGAGGCGTCCGTCCTCGTCGGCGTCGCGATCGTCGACGCTCAGACCTCCGTCGTACAACGGATCCGCCAGCGAGGCGAGCACCACCGAGTCGCCCGGATCGCCCTGGCGGCCGGCGCGCCCACGGAGTTGGGCATCCAGCCGCGCGCTCGGGTAGCACTCGATGGCGACGACCAACAGCCCGCCAGCTTGGCGTGCCTCCTCGGTCAGGACGATGTCTGTCCCCCGCCCGGCCATCTGGGTGGAGATGGTGACCCGAGCCGCGGCACCGGCCTCGGCGATCACGGCGGCCTCGTCCTCGGAGTTCTTGGCATTGAGCACGGTGGCCTCGATCTGGTGCTCTGCGAGCAGGGTGCTGAACGTCTCCGACTGAGCAACGCTCTGGGTGCCGATCAGGACCGGCCGACCCTTGCGGTGTGCCTGGGCGACGAGCTCGACGGCAGCCGCGTCGCGTTGCATCGCGGTGACGTACAGCCTGACCGGTTCGTCGATCCGCTGCAGCGGCAGCCGGTGTGGGATCTGCGCGGTGAGCAACTGGTACCGGTCGTGCAGTTCCTTCGCCGCCAGCGTGGCGCTGCCACTCATCCCGACACAAGTGGCGTACGACTTCGCCACCTCCTGGATGGTGAGTTGATCAAGCACCTCGACGCGGCTGCCGTCGACCAGGCCTTCCTTGACCTGTACGGCTCGGTGCAGCCCTTCTGGCCACCGCTGGCGCTGGACGACCCGCCCCCGGGTGGCACTGATCAGCAGGATCTGGCCGGCCTCGACGACGTAGTCGACATCGCGTGCCAATGCCTTCTCGGCATGCAACGCCAGGTTGGCGGCGGTCGCCAGCTCGACATGATCAGGATCGAACAGGCTGTCCACCTGCAGGTGCTGTTCCACAAGGGCGATCCCGGCATCGGTGAAGGAGGCGGAGTCGCCGGCGGTGGTGAAGTGCTGGTCCCTGATCATCCCGGCGACAAGTTCGGCCAGCCCCTGTTCGAGGGTTTCATGATCAGCATCGGCGGTGGCGGTGCGCGCAATCACCAACGGCTGGGTCGCCTCATCGAGCAGCACGGCGTCCACCTCGTCAATGATGGCCACGTCGCGTCCGGGTGCGACCAGATCGCCCCCGCTCAGCACCAGGTTGTCGCGCATCAGGTCGTAGGCGATCTCGTGCACGGGCAGGTGGACCACCGGCTCGGCATAGGCCAGCTGGCGCTCGGCGGTGGACATTCCCTCGGTGACCACGCCGGTGCCGATGCCGAGCGGGGTGAGGATGGCGCTGGCCAACGCGTGGTCGCGGCGAGCCAGGTAGTCGTTGGGGCAGAGCACATGCACGCGGCGTCCCGTCGCTGCGTACGCGCCGGCTGCCAGAATCGCCGCCAGGGTCTTGCCCTCACCGGTGGCCATGTCGACGCAGAATCCGTTCAGGAGTCCGAGCGCGGCCAGGACCTGTTCGTCGTACGGGTCGAGCTCGGCATGCGCTGCCGATGAGCGACTCACCAGCGCCAGAGCCTCGACGGTCTGTGCACCGTCGATCCGGTCCAAGGGCTGGTCCCGATCCCGCGCCATCGCTCGAGTGACGGCGTCACGCTGCTTGGCCAGTCCCGACAGTGACGCCGTTCCGCGTCGGCTCCGCAGCAGGTTGAATGCGCCCTTGAGTGCCATGTTGCCCCACGCTACGTCGCGCCCTCGACTCATGGATCGCACACCCGACGGAATGCTCGACGTGTCTGCAGCGTTGCACCAACCATGAGCACTGACACCCTGAAGATCGCCATCATCGGAGGCCACGGACAGGTGGCGCTGCTGGCGGCGCCGCTGCTGGTCGAGGCCGGACACCAGGTCGACTCCGTCATCCGCAACCCCGACCACGTTGCCGACGTGGAGGCCACCGGTGCCACCGCTGTGGTGGCCGATGTCGAGTCCCTCGACGCATCCGCCACCCAGGAGTTGCTGGCCGAGCATGATGTGGTGGTCTGGTCGGCCGGAGCCGGCGGCGGGAGCCCCGAACGCACGTACGCCGTCGACCGGGACGCCGCCATCCGCACCATGGAGGCTGCCGGTGCTGTGGGCGCGCGCCGGTACGTGATGGTGTCCTACTTCGGCGCCGGACCAGACCATGGGGTCGACCCCGACACCGGATTCTTCGCCTACGCCGAGGCCAAGGCGTCCGCCGATGAGCACCTGCGCCAGAGCGATCTGGACTGGACGATCCTCAAGCCCAGCGGGCTCACTCTCGACGAGCAGACCGGTCGCATCACGATCTCCGCCGCCGAGTCCGGCCAGGTGAGCCGAGCCAATGTCGCCGCCACCATCGCCGCCGCGGTCGCGAATCGGGAAACGATCGGCAAGGAGTACAGCTACAACGACGGCGACACCCCGATCACAGAAGCCATCGCCTGACCGGTTCCGGGCAACCCTCCGGCGGCACGGCGCGTGTTGAGGTCATGGAGACCTTCACCGATTCACCCAGTGGGACCGCGCCACGGAGGCAGCCGTGGTTGACCCCGGCGAGAGCTCGAACGATCACCTACGTCATGCTGCCGATCATGCTGTTCACCCCGTGGGTTGGCGACGACCAGGGCACGATCTCCGACCTCATGGGCGAGGAACCACTGGCCAGCCTGCTGCTCACGACGATGACCGCACTGGTCATGCTGCCGGCCCTGCTCAGCCGCATCGAGGTGAACGACCGGGCGGTGACCACCCTGGCTGGGGTGGCACTGGGTGCGATCCTGGTCCTGGGATTCCTTGTCCTGTCCACGATGTCGCTCGGTAGCGCATACGCCTGCGCCCAGGCGCCGTGCCGGTACCCCGACACCGGCGAGGTCGCCATCCCGTGGGCCTATCTGGCCGGGCTGACCGCGGCCGTGGTCAATGTGCTGGCCCTCACCGACCCGCCCCGCCGTACCGCACAGGAAATGCGTTGACCCGCGTGGCGTGATGCAGCAGAGTCAAGGCGGACGTGCTCAAGAACGAGCGCGCGGACGAGAGGAGCCAGACATGTTGATCATGGTCCCGGGCTGTCGCCAGCCCATCCCCTCTTCCGCAGGAGCACAACACCCATGCACGAGTCTTTCCCCTTCAAGTACGTCCCCACCGATGATCTGACCGAGGGCCAACGCTGGTCCACCTGGCTGGACGTCGAACGCCTGTGTCGTGGCCCCGAGCCCCGACCAGACTGGGTTGTCACCGACCGCGCGGCCATCGACACCGAACTCGGCGTGATCAAGTCCGGCAAGGAGGCCGACTGCTTCCTTGTTGAACGCGCCGTTCCCGACGACCCGGATCGGCACAGCCTGGTCGTGGCCAAGCGCTATCGCACCGCCGACCACCGGGCCTTCAGTCGCTCCGAGTCCTACACCGATGGCCGCTCGGTGCGCCGCAGCCGAGACATGCGTGCCATCAAGAACAAGAGCACCTACGGCCGCAAGGTGGTCGCCGGCCAGTGGGCGATCGCCGAATGGGACGCGTTGTGCCGGTTGTGGCCGTTGGGCATCCCGGTCCCCTATCCGGTGCAGATCGACGGCACCGAGATCCTGATGGAGTACGTCGAACTCGACGGGGCTGCCGCCCCCCGCCTGGCCAACACCCGCCCCGACCATGATCAACTCTGCCTGTGGTGGATGCAGCTGACCGAGGCGATGGAGTTGATCACCGAACTTGGTCTGGCCCACGGTGACCTGTCGCCGTACAACATCCTCGGTCTGCCGGACCGCCTGGTGATCATCGACCTGCCCCAGATGGTCGACCTGTACGGCAATCCTGCCGGGATGGACTTCCTGCACCGCGACTGCGTGAACGTGTGCACCTGGTTCACCCGACGGGGACTGGAGGTCGACGCCGAGGAGTTGTTTGCCCGACTGGTGGCGGTGGCGTACTGACCCGTGCGGCGACACGGCGCGGTCAGAGCCGGTCTCCGTCAAACCCTCGGCGGGAGGGAGTCACGGGTGGCGACAACCGATTCACCGACCTAGGCATGTAGTTGGCATGAGACTTCTCTTCGCAACACCTGCCCGACTGTTCCGTACGGCTTCGGCGCTGGTTGTCCTCCTGATGACCTGCTTCTCCACCGGAGCGTGGCTGCTCCTGGCCGCCTTCACGGCCGAGGAGGAGGCGCCGGCAGCTCTGCTGGTGATCTCAACGGTGGGGCTGCTCTTCACGCTCGCCACCGCAGTGTTCGGGCTGACGCGCCATGCGACGGTGCCACTCGTCGCCGCGCTGCTGCTGTTGGTGCCGATGCTGTCACTCCTGGTCAGCGATGGCGACGAGCTCTCTGCCGTCGTGATGGCGGGGCTGACGATGGCACCGCCGGTCGCCCTGATCATCGCCCTGTGCGTCGCCACCTGCCTCGAGAACGGGCCGTGGGCGGAAGCTGCTCGCACTCCCGGGACGACCCTGCGCTGACCGAGCGGCGGGCCGGGCGGTCCTTCACCCGAGGCAGCCACTAGATTTGGCGACGTGGAGCCAGTCCGCCCAGCATCTGTGAGGAGACCGACGTGACCGACGTTGCCGCCGCGAGCATCGCGTACCAGAACGCCCTGAAGGTGATCAAGAGCGTCGAGCCTCGGATCGCCGACGCCATCACCGCCGAACTCACCGACCAGCGTGGGTCGCTGAAGCTGATCGCCTCGGAGAACTACGCCTCCCCCGCCGTGCTGCTGACCATGGGCAACTGGCTGAGCGACAAGTACGCCGAAGGCACCATCGGCCACCGCTTCTACGCCGGTTGTCAGAACGTGGACACCGTCGAGTCGGTTGCCGCCGAGCATGCCCGGGAGCTGTTCGGCGCCGAGTACGCCTATGCCCAGCCGCATTCGGGTATCGACGCCAACCTGGTTGCCTTCTGGTCGATCCTGGCGCACCGGATCGAGGGCCCCGAACTGGCGTCGGCCGGTGTGAAGAACATGAACGACCTGGACGAGGACGCCTGGGAGACGCTGCGCAAGAAGTTCGGTGAGCAGCGAATGCTCGGCATGAGCCTGGACGCCGGTGGCCACCTGACGCACGGATTCCGTCCCAACATCTCGGGCAAGATGTTCCACCAGCGCTCGTACGGCACCGATCCCGAAACCCAGCTTCTCGACTATGACGCGGTCGCCGCTGCGGCGCGCGAGTTCAAACCACTGATCCTCATTGCGGGCTACTCCGCCTATCCACGCCGGGTCGACTTCGCGCGGATGCGTGAGATTGCCGACGAGGTCGGTGCCACCTTGATGGTCGACATGGCGCACTTCGCCGGTCTGGTGGCCGGCAAGGTGTTCACCGGGGACGAGGATCCGATCCCGCACGCGCACGTGGTCACCACCACCACCCACAAGTCGCTGCGGGGCCCGCGCGGAGGCCTGGTGCTCGCCACCGAGGAGTACGCCCCCTCGGTCGACCGGGGTTGCCCGATGGTTCTCGGCGGTCCGCTGTCGAACATGATGGCCGCCAAGGCGGTCGCGTTGGCCGAAGCAAGGACGCAGGAATTCCGTACGTACGCCCAGGCCGTGGCCGACAACGCGAAGACCCTTGCCGACGGCTTCCTCAAGCGCGGCACGAATCTGGTCACCGGCGGCACCGACAACCACATCGTGCTGCTCGACGTCAGCAAGTACGGACTCACCGGACGCCAAGCGGAATCGGCACTACTGGAGGCGGGCATCGTCACCAACCGCAATTCGGTCCCCTCCGACCCGAACGGAGCCTGGTACACCTCGGGCGTACGACTGGGCACGCCCGCCCTCACCTCGCGTGGATTCGGTGCCGATGACTTCGATCGGGTGGCCGAACTGATCGTCGACGTCCTCACCAACACCACCCCCGGCCTGACCGCCAAGGGCGTTCCCGGCAAGGCCAAGCACGTGCTGGCCGACGGGGTCTCGGACCGGGTGCACGCCGCTTCGGCCGAGATGCTGGAGGCCAATCCGCTCTATCCCGGCCTGGAGCTCTGAGGCCGCGGCGATGCGGTCACCGATCCCCGACTACCTCGCTGAAGTCCTGGACACCTGCGGCGACGCGCTCGGCGGGACCGTGGCCGACTACATCCCCGAACTGGCGGCCGCCGACCCGGACGCCTTTGCGATCGTCGTGGCAACGGTGGATGGGACCGTCTATGCCGCGGGGGATGCCGACCACAGGTTCACGATCCAGTCGATGTCGAAACCGTTCGCGTACGGGCTCGCCCTCACCGCTCGCGGACTTGATCATGTGCTGGCCAAGGTCGGCGTCGAGCCGTCGGGTGAGGCGTTCAACGAGATCTCGCTCGACCGCGACACCGGACGGCCACGCAATCCGATGATCAACGCCGGCGCGATTCTCACCCACGCGCAGGTGTACGGGGACGACGCCGACGACCGGTTCGAACACATCCGTCAGAACTTCAGCCAGATTGCCGGTCGCCCGCTGCCGATGGATGAGGACGTGTTCGCCTCGGAGTGGGCCACCACCCATCGCAACCTGGCGATGGGACACATGCTCAAGGCGGTGGGGATCATGGACCGCGACCCCGTCGACGTGGTGGAGGGCTACGTACGACAATGCTCGATCTCGGTCGACTGTCGTGACCTGGCGATGATGGCGGCCACCCTGGCCAACGGCGGCGTGCAACCGCGGACCGGGGAGTTGATCTTCAGTCGCCCCGTAGTGCGTCAAGTGCTGAGCGTGATGACCACGTGCGGGATGTACGACGCGGCCGGGGACTGGCTCACCACCGTGGGGATTCCTGCCAAGAGTGGGGTCTCCGGCGGCATCATCGGCGCCCTCCCGGGTCAGGTCGGGGTGGCGGTGTTCTCCCCACGACTGGATGCGCACGGCAACAGTGTGCGCGGTGTCGCCGCCTTCGAACGACTCTCCCGCGACATGGGCATGCACCTGATGGACGTGTCGCGGGATGCCCACACCACCCTGCGCG
>JAKDKP010000716.1 GCA_030453285.1 Propionibacteriales bacterium | reverse complement strand
CTTCGGTGTGGGTCCCACCGAGCCTAGTCCCGCCATCTGTCACATCGGAGCGGCCGGTCCGGCGCCATCGGGGGCCCTGTTGCCGGACGTCGACGGACCATAGGCTGTGAAGGACAACGCGCCGGAGAAGAAGCTGGGTGGGAACATGCTGGACGAGGACGACATCACCTTCCATACGCGCAAATGGGTCAGGCCCGAGGACCTGAACGCCAACGGCACCTTGTTCGGCGGGAGCCTGCTGCGCTGGATCGACGAGGAGGCGGCGATCTACGCGATCCTCCAGCTCGGCAACGGGAACGCGGTGACGAAGTACATGTCGGAAATAAACTTCGTCAGTTCCGCCCAGCAGGGGGATTTGATCGAGATGGGGCTGACGGCCACGGGGTTCGGGCGGACGTCGCTGACCATGCGGGCCGAGGTCCGCAACATGTTCACCCGGCGATCGATCCTGACCATCGAGCGGATCGTGTTCGTGAACCTCGGCGAGGACGGCTTGCCGCGAGAGCACGGGTACACCGAGATCACCTACGACCGCGACCGGGTGCCGCGCCAGCACCTGGACCCCGACGCGGCGCCGAGACCATAGCGGGAAGGCGGCAGTCAGTGGCGCCCGCGTGTCCTCCGGCGTCATGGGCCAGGTTGTCGATGTCGCCAAACTGTTCTGTTCACGCCGGGACAAGCCACTGCGTTACGGAGTACAATTTGTAATATGAGTACGCTGACGATACGCACTGATTTTGAAGTTGAGCGAGCTCTCGAGGCACTGACCAGTGAAGGGGCGTCGCGGTCCGAGGCCGCTCGGGCTGCGATTCTGGCGGCCGAGCGATCCCACCGGCGGGCACAACTTCGCGCGGAGGCCGAAGCGCTTCGCGACGACCCTGACGATGTTGCCGCCTCTCGTGAGCTAGCGGCCGAAATGGACGAGATCCGTGCGCGGTGACCTCTATCGACTCAGAGCGCCCCGGGGAGTTCGGGGACACGAGCAGGCAGGAGCGCGGTTCGCCGTGGTCGTCCAGTCCGATGATCTTCCCCTGTCCACGTGGATCGTCGCACCGACGTCCACGGGGAGGAGGGCGGCGACTTTTCGTCCTGAAGTCGAGATCGAGGGCACGAAAACCCGCATCATGGTCGAGCAAATGACCGTGGTGGATCCGCAGACCCGGCTGGGGGAGTTTGCTGGCCGGTTGGGCAGTGCCGAGATGCACTCGGTTGATGAGGCGCTGCTGGCCCTGTTGGCGCTGGACTGAAATTCTTGACGACCGATCGGGCTCGGCGGAAAGGAACATGATGGACGACGACGGCGGCACCCTCGAAGTCACGGGCGTGGTCTTCTACTGGCGTGGCCCGGCGCCGGTGGACGAATTGATCCGGGTCCTCAGCCCTTGCCGCCGAGCAGCTGCGACAACGGGGTGCCGTTGACGGTGATGCGGGCATTGCCGGCGCCGACAGAAGTCATTGCCGTCTGCCGTAGCTGGGCCTTGATCCGCGGAGCATCGCAGGAGCCGCCCTTGGCCAGTGTCCCGGTCAGGGCGACGGTCACGGTGTCGCCGTCGACGTGACCGGATTGGAACTGCAACTCGGATTGATGCAGCGCGTTGTACAGACCGGAGCCCCCCAGCTCGCGGTCTCGATGACTGAGCAGCCATTCCATGCTGGCCTCGAGCTGGCTGGAGAACGTCTGCGGGCCGGTGTAGGTGGCCACGAGGCTGTCGCCGCAGCCGATCTTGCGCCCGGTTTGGCCGTCATCGTCTCGGGCTA
>JAKDKP010000085.1 GCA_030453285.1 Propionibacteriales bacterium | reverse complement strand
CGCCCCTCGCGGCATAGGCGAAATACCCCCCTGACTCACACGGAAACCGCCCCTTGCGCACGGAAGGCGCCAAGACCATGAGTGTTGAGCGCATGTTTGCCCTGCAGCGGCAGATGAATCGGATGCTCGCCGGCTTCAAATTTGACTGCATTCCTGGCCGACCTCGCCCGCTGGTCGCCATCTCCGACGACACCCGGCGCCGCATGAGCGCCTTCCACGGCAGAGTCGCTCTGCCGTACCGGGTCTGCGATTCCACGGTGGCGTGATGGCCAAGCCAAGCGATCTGTCGGACTACGCCTCGGCGATGTGGGACACCTTCATCAGTCATGCCGGCGTGGTAGCTCGCGACGAACTAGCCCTGCAGATGGCGTGTGAGACGTGGGCCCGCTGGCGCGAGGCCGTCGACTTCCGCAAGGAGCGCGGCGTACTCGGCCGCAACAGTCAAGGCGTCGTCACCGCCCCTTGGGTGGGCGTCGAAGAGCGCGCCGCCCGCGACTTTCGGGGTTGGTGTGCCGAATTCGGCCTCACTCCGGCAGCCCGCGGGGACCTGATCGCCAACGCCGAACGGGCCACCCAAGGAATGCCGTCACGACAGGGGGTCACCGGGCTCGATGAATTCACCCAACGCCTCCAGCAGCGATCCGGCACAGACGCCCCGCCTGCACATCGCGCCACTCCGTGACAACACCACCTATGGCGATATTGCCGCAGCATTCGCTGCCAGCTATCTCCTGACGCCCGACCCATGGCAGCAACTCGTCCTCGATGATTGGCTTCGCGAGGTCGACGGCAAGTGGGCCTCGTTGACGTGCGGACTGTCCGTCCCCCGTCAAAACGGCAAGAACGCGCTCGTGGAGATCCGCGAGCTGTTCGGCACCGTCGGACGGGGCGAGAAGATCCTCCACACTGCCCACCAGGTGAAGACCGCACAGAAGCACTTCCGGCGCTTGAAGCACTTCTTCGGCAAGCGAGCGAACGACCCTGACGCCAAGTTTCCCGAGCTGAACGCCCTTGTGGAGGAAATCCGCAACGTCAACGGCCAGGAAGCGATCACCCTCAAGAATGGCGGCTCGATCGAAATTGTCGCCCGGTCGACCGGGTCGGGCCGAGGCTTCACCGTCGACGTCATCGTCTGCGACGAAGCCCAGGACATGTCCGACGACGACCAGGAAGCATTGCTGGCAACCAGCTCGAGCGCCCCGCTGGGCAACCCGCAGTGGATCTACACCGGCACCCCGCCGGGCCCGAAGGTCAACGGCGAAGTGTTCACCCGCGTCAGGACCGAGGCGTTGCAGACCGAGCCGTACCGGATGAGCTGGCACGAATGGTCCGCCGAGATCGGCGCAGACCTCGACGACCGCACCGTGTGGCGCCAGGTCAACCCGGCCCTGCTGACCGGGCGCCTCCTGTGGGACGTTGTCGCCGGAGAGCGCGGATCGTTTAGCGATGAAGGCTTCAGCCGGGAGCGCCTCGGCATGTGGGGCGAGACCTCGGCCGCCTCGGTGATCAGCACTGACGCCTGGGGGTCCTGCGCCGACGAACACTCGGTGGCGATCGAGAAGCTCGTCCTCGGCATCGACATCAACCCCGAACGGACGATGGCCACGGTCGGTCTCGCCGGACGCCGAGCTGACGGACGCCTCCACGTAGAGGTTGTCGAGACCCGCCAAGGCATCGCGTGGGTCGCCGCGTTCGTGAAGAACCTGCACGCCAAGAACCGGATCGCGACCGTGGTGGTGGACGCCCGCTCGGCCGCCGCGTCCCTCATCGACGACTTCCGCCGTGAAGGCATCCGTGTCACTGTCACCGGCTCCTCGGACATGGGCGCCGCGTGCGGGCGCATCTACGACGGCGTGATGGACATGCAGCTCGTCCACATCGGGCAGCCCCAGCTTGCGGCCGCGATCGCCGGAGCCCGCAAACGCAATATCGGCACCGAAGGTGCGTGGGGCTGGAACCGCAGCAACGCTGCCGTCGACATCACCCCACTGGTGGCCGTCACCCTCGCCGCTTGGGGAGTGGGCGCCACCAGGGTCAGAGAGACCACCAAATCGAAACGGAAAGCGAGGCTCCTGTGACCATCGCCCCGCTCATTCCCAGCGAAATCGCCAACCGCGCCACTGCCGCCCAGATCCAGGGCATGCTCGACCACCTCGGCAAGGTCAACCCCGGCAACAAGACGAAGGGCGACTACTACGAGGGCGACAAACTCGTCGCACAGTCCCGTGTCATCCCGAAGGAATGGGTCGACACCCGGCAGGCTGCAGGCTGGCCCGGCACCGTTGTCGACGTCCTCGAGGAACGCCTTGACCTGCTGGGTTGGGCCGGAGGTGACGTCGCACTCACCGAAGCCTTCACTGCCAACGACCTCGCCACCGAATCTTGCCTGGGCCACCTCGACGCCCTGATCTACGGCCTCGCATTCATCGCAGCCGACACTGACGACCCAGCCAACCCCCGCGTCACCGTCGAGTCACCACTGAGCATGACCGGCACATGGGATCACCAGAAGCGCCGCCTGTCGCAGGCCCTCTTGATTGCCAGGCAGACCGACAGCCAGCCCACCGAAGTCGTCCTGTTCGGCGAGTGGGAGAACACCCGCTACGTCCGCGAAGCCGGCCTATGGCGCGCAGTCGACCGCTCCGACCACCAGATGGGCCGGTGCCCGGTGGTGCAGCTCGTCAACCGCCCGCGCGCATCCCGCCAAGGTGGCCGATCCGAGATCACTCAGAGCATCCGCCGCTACACCGACAGTGCGGTGAAGACCCTCGCCGCGATGGAGGTCAACCGCGACTTCTACTCGTTCCCGCAGCGCTGGACCACTGGCGCCGACGATGACGACTTCACCGATGACACTGGCGCCGACATCCCCGGGTGGAAGACCGCCATGGCCACCCACCTGGTCATCGGCACCAATGCCGACGGCCAGCAGCCCTCCATGGGTACGTTCAGCGTCAACCCTCCAACGGTCTACCTCGACCAGATCCGTGGCCTGGCGCAGATGGTCGCCGCCGAGGCTGGCGTTCCGGCCCACTACATGGGCTTCGTCGCCGACAACCCCGCCTCCGGCGACGGCATCCGGGCAGGAGAGGCCCGCCTCGTCAAGCGCGCCGAGCGCCGACAGGGCACCTTCGGACGGGCCTGGACCGAAATGGCCCGTATCGTCGCCACCAGCCTCGGCAAGGACACCGCTGGCCTGTCCTGCACCTGGCGTGACCCGGCCACCCCCACGCGAGCAGCCACCGCCGACGAGGTGATGAAGCTCATCAGTACCGGCATCCTCACCGCCGACTCGTCGATCGCCTATGACCGCATCGGCCTCACCCCCGCCGAGCAGACCCTCCTCCGCGACGAGAAGCGATCCGCCCCGACAGCCGGCGCCGACCTACTCGCGGCAGCCCTGAACCGTCAGCGACAGACCCCGTCCGATGGCACAGACGCGCCAAGGGCGTGACCTCACCGAGGCCCACAAGCAAGCCCAGATCGACCTATCCGAAACCGGTGTTGCCGACTTCATCGACCTGACCGCGGGTCTCCTGGACCCGGCCCGCCTCGACGGCACCCGCATCGAATGGGCCGGCTATGTGGCCACCAGTCTCGAGCGTCAGCACCAGGCCTCAGCGTCACTGGCTGCCACGTACCTCGACACCTACCGCCGCATCGAGGGCGGCGGTAGCGGTATCCCCATTGGCCTCGCCGCACTGGACCTCGGCTCAGCGGTGGGGTCGCTGGACTTCATGATCGCCCGGGCCAAGACGACCACCGGCACCGTCGGCCCTCGGATGGCTGTCTCCGGCGCCACCAACCTGATGGTCGGAGCAATCCAGCGCCACATCCTCGCCGGCGGCCGGGACACCATCGACCAGGCCACCCTGGCAAACCCGAACTCGGTTGGCTGGCGCCGCGTCACCGACGGCAAACCGTGCGCTTTCTGCGCTCTCCTGGCCTCCCGGGGGCCGGTCTACACGAACGCCAACAACGCCGGCCAGGGTCGCCGGTTCCACGACCGCTGCGGCTGCACCATCGAAGAGGTCATCGGCGACTGGCGTCCCACCGCAGCCGAGCGCCGCCTGCAAGAACTCGCCGACGGAGCCGCCGGCAGCCTGCAGGACCGACTGCAGCAGATGCGCCAGCGAGGCCAGGGTGTCGTCAACGACGCGAAAGCACCTGCGACGCAGGCTGGATCGGGAGGGGGTGGGGCGACGCCTCCCCGCAGGTCGGGACCATCCGCCGGTGATCCAGAGCGACCCCGCGACGTGCGGCGCCCCCGCGAACGCACCCCGGAAGACTTCGATCTCTGGGCTGAGCGGCAGCGCGCACTCGGCTTCCGTACGAACGGCCAGGACATGAAGCCTCACGAAATCGAGTTTGCCGAACGCATGGCCGAACTGGGAGAGACCATCGACGAGTGGCTGGCCGCTGGAGAAATGGTCGACGGCGTGGGTCGTCTCCCCTCCAATGACCTTCGGTGGAAGGGGCGCGAGTTTGAACTGAAGCGCACCCATGCGAAATATGCCGCGGTCAAGGCGCTCATATCCAAAGCCACCAAGGCCGCTGGTGCTCACGGGGTTCGCAAGTCGGCCTTCATCGTGGACTTTGGTGGAGAACGAATCTCGGCGAAGTTGCGCACCCAACTCGCGCAATACAACGAACGCACCCAAGGGATGCCAATCGCCGAACTGTGGGCGCTCACGCCGGAGGGGCTGGAAGAGATCGACCTCAAGTAGAGAGGCCCCCGAATCCCACGCGTTCCGACGGCCCGTTATTTCAGGGCTTGCATGGGGCGGGAAGCCTCAGGGCTGATTCTACACCACCGGGGCTGCCAGCAACCGGCGTTGCAGCGGGTCTGTAAAACCCGCGCCTTCGGGCACGGAGGGGTCGGCACCCTCGGCAGCCACTCGACACACACCACACCACCACCCGAAAGGGGAGCCCTGTCATGGGTACCGACAACACCACCGGCGACGCCGGGAACAGCAATACCACCGCCGAAGTGCGGGACAGCCAGACCACCGACAACCAGTCGGAACAAACCGTCGCCGAACAGCAGGGCAAGGAATTCACCGCCCCAAAGAGCCAGGCAGACCTGGACCGCATCGTCGAAGCCCGTCTCGCTCGCGAGCGCGCCAAGTACACCGGGTTCGACGACTACAAGTCCAAGGCCGAGCAGTTCGATGAACTACAGGAAGCCAACAAGACCGAACTGGAAAAGGCCACAGCTCGGGCAGAGAAGGCCGAGACCGAACTCAACGAGACACGATCCCTGCAGGTTCGCACCGAGGTCGCATCCGCCAAGGGACTGCCCGCCGAACTCGCCGGCCGGCTAGCCGGAAACACCCGCGAGGAACTCGAAGCCGACGCCGACAAGATCGCCGCCCTCATCGCCGCACCCCGCAGCGGAGGCACCGTCGGCGCAGAACTCGGAAAGCCCCGTGACAAGAACTCCGGCGACTGGCTGCGCAATGCACTCCGGTCCGCCTAACCCTGAAAGGAACAACAACCATGGCTGATTACGCCGAAATCATCGGACGCGCCGACCTGGTCGACGAGCTGATCCCCGACCAGGTCGTCAACGACGTCATCAAGACCACTCCCGAGGAGTCCGTGGTCCTCACTCGCGCACGCAAGCCGCGCATGTCGTCCAAAAAGGCTCGGCAGCCCGTGTTGGCCACCCTGCCCGAGGCCTACTGGGTCGACGGCGACACCGGCCTCAAGGAAACCACTGACGCCACCTGGAAGAACCTGTCGATGACCGCCGAGGAACTGGCCGTCATCGTGCCGATCCCCGACGCCCTCGTCGACGACAGTAATGTCCCCCTGTGGGACGAGGTCAAGCCGCTGCTGCGCGAGGCCATCGGCAAGAAAGTCGACCAGGCTGCCCTGTTCGGCACCAGCAAGCCCGCGTCGTGGCCCGAGGGCATCGTCCCGGCGGCCATCGCCGCAGGTAACGTCCAGCAGATCAGCCCGACCCTGAACCTGGCTGACGCCTTCGCCGAAGTCGCCGCCAAGGCGTCCGAGGGAGGATTCTCGGTCAACGGATTCGTCACCCAACCCGGGTTGAACTGGCGCCTTCGTGGAATCAAGGACGCGAATGGCAACTATGTGTTCGGCTCGCCCACCGCGGGCGGAAACAGCACCCTGTTTGGTTACACCCTCGACGAGGTTCGTAACGGCGCCTGGAACCGTGCGGCCGCCACTGGTCTGGCCATCGACTGGTCGAAGTTCGTCGTCGGCATCCGCCAAGATGTCACGTTCGATCTGTTCCGTGAGGGCGTGATTTCCGACGCCAGCGGCAAGGTGCTGTTGAACTTGATGCAGCAGGACTCCAAGGCTCTCCGGGTCGTCTTCCGTGTCGGATTCCAGGCTGCCATTCCGGTGACCCGCCTCGGTGGCGTGTACCCCGCGGGCGTGATCACCCCGGCAGCGGGCGCCTGATGCCAGCCATGACGAGCCCACAGGGGACGACCATCGAGGTCGTCCCCAAGGGGGTCGCCGCAATGGAGGCCCTCGGCTACGAGCTCAACAAGCCGGCCGCGAAGGCCAAGCCGGCCACCGAGCAGCAGACAGAGCCGGCCAGCAAGGCCGCCGGCAACGCGAAGCGCACCACGACGAGGCGAGAGAGCTAGACCCGTGAGCAACCTCGTCACCGTGGAAGACCTCCGCGAGGTGCGCGAAATCGAGACGGCCAGGGCCGAGGCGTTGATCGCCGACGCCGAAGCTCTGGCCGTCCTCGTCGCCCCGTGCCTCGAGTCCGACGACTTCCCGCACACAGCAGCAGCGAAGGCCATCCTCCGGCAGGCCGTCCTCCGCAGGGACGACGCAGGCAGCGGAGCACTGCAGAGCCAGAGCGTCGGCCCCTGGTCGCAGACCCTCGACACTCGAGCCTCGAGCAAGATCCTCACCGCCGACGATGAGCGCCGCCTGAAGGCCCTGTGTCCGGCCACCGGCAGCGGTAGGGCCCGGTCGATCGACACAGCCCCCAGGCAGGGCCCCCAGCACCCCCTGCTGGGCGCATGGGTGAACGGCCCGGACGGCTACGCACCGGGAGAGCAGGCGCTGTGATCCCCGCACGCATCACCGTGCACGTCAGCCGCTACACAGGCAAGCAGCGCGACCCCCTCGGCAACATCAGCGAGGGCTGGGGAGACCCCGAGCCGCTGAAGGTCCAGGGCATCGCCCCGGGCGCCATGGTCGAGCCCGGCGAGGCCAACCGCGACGCCTCCCGCATCGCCTGGACGCTCTACTGCCCGGCCGGCACCGAGGTCGGCGAGCGCGACCGGATCGACATCGCCGGCCAGACCTACGAGGTCGCCGGCCGCCCCAAGCCGTTCGACCAAGGCCCCTGGGACTGGACCCGAGGGCTCGGCGGCACCGTCATCGAACTGGAAGCTGTCACCGGATGAAGATCGTTACCAACCGCAAGGCTCTCGGCCAGATCCTCAACAGCCCGGGTCTCATCCGCGACCTACAGCGTCGCACCGAGGCAATCAAGGCCGCAGCCGGCGAAGGCTTCGACGGCAATGTCGTTCGAGGCAAGCGCCGCCCTCGAGGTGGCGTCGTCACCGCCACCGCGAAGGCCATGCGCCGCAACGCGAAGGAAAACACCCTGGTCAAGGCGATGGACGCAGGCCGCCGATGAGCACCCCCGTTGGCATCGAGCGCATCGTCATCACCTACCTGACACCCCGCCTCGACGGCGTCTGGGTCGCCACGAAGGTGCCGAACCCGCGCCCCGAGAAGCTCGTCAGGGTCGAAGCGGCCGGCGGCCCCCGCCAGAACCTCCGCCAGGATCGATCCCTGATCACCGTGCAGGCGTGG
>JAKDKP010000715.1 GCA_030453285.1 Propionibacteriales bacterium | reverse complement strand
CGCTCCCGGTGGCACCGGTGCCGCGAAGTGTGGCGGCAATTACGCCGCCTCCCTGATTGCCCAGCAGGAGGCGGCCGAGCGCGGCTGCGAGCAGGTGCTGTTCGCCGACGGCCGCGAGCAGAAGTACGTCGACGAGTTGGGGGGCATGAATGTCTACCTCGTCGCCGGCAACGAGTTGATCACTCCGGAGTTGACCGGGGCGATCCTCGAAGGCGTCACGCGTGACTCGATCCTGGTGCTGGCCGCCGAGTTGGGTCTCACCCCGGTGGAACGGCGGATCGAGATCACCGAATTGCTGGACGGAGCGGCCGACGGCGCCATCTCCGAGGTGTTTGCCTGCGGGACTGCCGCGGTGGTCACACCCATCGCGTCATTCGTCACGCCGGAGCGCACCGTCACCGTCGGCGATGGCGGATCCGGGAAGCACACACTGGCCATCCGGCAGCGACTGCTCGACATCCAGCAGGGCAAGGCCGAAGACATCCACGGGTGGATGCACAAGGTTCGTTGACCCCGCACCAGCGGTCCGCCCGCTCACAGCACGCGCCCTCCGCAGCACGGACGTCTCATGATGCGAGACCCGGTGGGTGCGCGCACCCGACGGACGGGGCATACTGGCCCGGTGTTGTCGACCATGATCATTATCGACTAGCGCACCCGCCACACCGCCGGTGCGCTGAACCTCCTGTCTAGCTACGGGAGGTTTTTTCGTTCCCGGACTTCCTTCGATGTCCAAGCATCCTCGCCAGAAAGAGTCAGTGACATGTCCACCACGCAGGGGCCCACCACGCAGGGGCCCACCACGCAGGGGCCCGCGATGCCCATCCAGCCGGACAGCTTCCACGTCTTCGACACGACGCTGCGCGACGGGGCACAGCAGGAAGGCCTGCGGCTCAGCGTGACCGACAAGATCAAGATCGCCACGCTGCTGGACGAGCTCGGGGTCGGCTACATCGAGGGTGGGTGGCCGGGTGCCAACCCGAATGACACCGCCTTCTTTGCCGCGGCAGCCCGCGGCGAGTTGATCTTGAAGCATTCGACACTGGTCGCCTTCGGCTCAACCCGGCGGGCCGGCGGCAAGGCCGCTGACGATGCCCTGGTCGCCGCCACCCGCGACTCGGCTGCCCAGGTGGCGTGCATCGTGGCCAAGTCCCATGACGGGCACGTCGAGCGGGCATTGCGTACCACCCTGGACGAGAACCTGGCCATGATCAGCGACACCGTCTCGCACCTGCGATCGGAAGGCATGCGGGTATTCGTCGACTGCGAGCACTTCTTCGACGGTCATCGCCGCAACCCCTCGTACGCGATGGAGATGCTGCGGACCGTCGCCGAGGCCGGCGCCGAGGTGGCCGTGTTGTGTGACACCAACGGCGGCATGCTGCCGAGTTGGATGACCGATGTCGTGGGGGCGGCATCGGAGGTCGGCATCGACCTGGGCATCCACTGTCACAACGACACCGGCTGCGCGGTGGCCAACACGATGTCCGCCGTCGAGGCGGGCGTGATGCACGTCCAGGGCACTGTCAACGGGTACGGAGAACGTACCGGCAATGCCGACCTGGTCTCGGTGATCGCCAATCTGGAACTGAAGTACGGCTGGTCGGTGCTACCGCACACCGATTCGCTGCGGGAGGCCACCCGAATCTCCCACGCCATCAGTGCCGTGGCCAACGTGCCTGGCTCACCCCGCCAGCCGTACGTCGGCGCGTCGTCCTTCGCCCACAAGGCGGGGCTGCACGCCAGCGCGATCAAGGTCGA
>JAKDKP010000084.1 GCA_030453285.1 Propionibacteriales bacterium | reverse complement strand
GAACCGACTGCCGACATCTCTCCCGACGACTACCAGCCCGGCCTGGCCGAGCTGTGGGTCGGGCAGGACGGCCGCCGGTACGGGGCACCGAAGGACTGGGACACCGTCGGGCTGTTCTACGATCGCGGCCGACTGTCCGAGGCGGGGATCTCCGAGCAGGACCTCTCTGCGCTCGACTGGAACCCCACCGACGGGGGCAGCTTCGAAAAGGTCGTGGCCCGACTCACCGTGGACGAGGCCGGACGGCGCGGCGACGAGCCCGGCTTCGACAAGAACCGCGTCAAGGTCTACGGCTTCGGCACGAACGGCTCCGGCGGGGACGGATTCGGCCAGACCCAATGGTCGCCGTTCACCGCCAGTGCCGGCTGGTCGTTCACCGACCAGAACCCGTGGGGGACCCGGTACCGCTACGACGACCCCGGCTTCCAGCAGACCGTTGCCTGGTACTTCTCCCTGGCCGAGAAGGGCTACATGCCCAGGTTCGAGACCTTCGGTCCGGACTCGACGGCGTACCAACAGTTCGCCGCCGGCCGCGTTGCGCTGGCCCTGCAGGGATCCTGGATGATCAGCAGCTTCCAATCGGTCAAGGACGTCGATCTGGCGGTGGCCCCCACTCCGATTGGGCCCACCGGGAAGCGGGCGTCAATGTTCAACGGGCTCGCCGATTCGGTGACCAGGTTCGCCGAGGATCCGCAGGCGGCGGCACGGTGGGTCAAGTTCCTCTCCGACGGCGCCTGCCAGGACATCATCGGCGGGGCCGGTGTGGTCTTTCCTGCGCGGGAGAGCGGCACGAAGAAGTCGATGGCCAAGCGCGCCGAGCAGGGCCTGGACGTGTCGGCGTTCACCCGACACATCGACGAGGGCACGACGTTCCCGTTCCCGGTGACCGAACGGGGTGCCGATGTCACAGCGTTGGTGCAGCCGGCCATGGACGGGGTCTACATCGGCAGTCAACCGGTGTCGTCGATGACCGAGGTGAACTCCCAGGTGAACCGGCTGTTCGAGTTCCGCTGAGGGGCGTTCACGTCGGGTCCGGCGGGCCCATGTCAGTCCGCACCACCGGTGCGGTCACCAGATGGGGGCGTTGCGTGAGCGGGTGCATGATCACCGCCGACCGTACGCCGAAGACCGCCGTGGTCAGGTCGTTGGTGAGCACCTCTGCCGGTGGCCCGCAGGCAACAAGACGGCCCTGATGAAGGACAGCAGCAAGGTCGGCGTGCGCGAGGGCCTGGTCCAGGTCGTGCAGGACGGCGATCCGCGTCATTGGCAGCGACGCCACCAGAGCCAGCAGGTCCAGTTGGGCACGAGGGTCGAGGTGGTTGGTGGGTTCATCGAGCAGCAGGGTGGCCGCCTGTTGAGCGAGGGCTCGGGCGAGGAGGATGCGTTGACGTTCCCCGCCGGACAGGGTGGAGAACGCTCGGGGCGCCAGCTCCTCGGCCCCAGTCTGCCGCAGCGCGGTCTGTACGGCATCCCGGTCCGCTTCCTGTTCGTGCGTCCACCAGCCCACGTGGGAGTGGCGACCGGTGCCGACGACGGTGTGGGCGCTCAGGCCGACGTCGGCGTGCTGGAACTGCGGGACGACGGCTCGCAGGCGGGCGGCTCGCCGTGCTGGCACGGACGCCAGGTCCTGCCCGCCGATGGAGATACTTCCAGCGACAGGTCGTACGGCTCCGTAGATCGCACGCAGCAGCGTCGTCTTGCCCGAGCCATTGGGTCCGATGACGGCCAGCAGTGCTCCGTCGGGGACGTCAATCCTGACGTCGTCGACCACTGTTCGCATGCCGAGGCGGACGCTCAGATTGTTGATCATGATCTGCATCAGACGGCCCGCTGCCTGCGCATCAGTGCTAGGAAGAACGGGCCACCGATCAGTGCGGTGAAGATCGTCAGCGGGAACTCCTGGGGCGACCCGATCGTGCGGGCGACCAGGTCGATCAGGACGACGAAGACGGCTCCGAGCAGAGCGGCCACCGGCAGCAGACGACGATGATCAGCACCAACGAGCATCCGGGCGGCGTGTGGCACGATCAGCCCCACGAATCCGACCCCACCGGCGAGGGCGACCGTCACTGCGGTGCAGAGGGCGGCAATGATCAGCAGCATCAGGCGGGCGCTGCGCAGGTGCACACCGACGGCCACGGCCGCGTCATCCCCCAGGGACAGGGCGTTGAGGGTTCGTCCCTTGGTCGCCAACCACGCCACGCAGGCGAGGATCACCGCCACCGGGATCGCCAAGGCATCCCACCGCGCACCGGCCACCGAACCGAGGGACCAGAACAGGATCCCCGACAGCTGTCCCGGGCGGGCCTGGAGTTGGATGAAACTGGTGGCGGCGGTGGCGACGTATCCGATGGCCACCCCCGCCAGGACGAGTCGGCTGTCGGCGAAGGCGCCCCGTTGCTGGGCAAACAGGAACACCAGGGCGAGGACGCCGATCGCCCCGAGGAAGGCTCCGGCCGACGTCGGCAGACCCAGGAGTGCGCCGCTGCCCAGCACCATGATCAACACCGCGCCGAGAGAGGCACCGGAGGAGACGCCGACAATGTACGGATCCGCCAGCGGGTTGCGGACCAGTCCTTGCAGGGCGACACCGGAGACGGTCAGCCCGGCGCCGACGGTGATCGCGGCGATGACCCGGGGAATGCGGTACTCCCAGATGATCGTGTCGTTGAGCACCGGGGAGTTGACGCGTCCTTGCGTCCGGGCGGCCAGCACGTCCCAGACCTCGGGTACGGCAATGAACACACTCCCGACACACACCCCGAGCACCGCGACCAGCCCCAGTCCGATGCCCAGTGCCCCGATCCACAGGCCGAGCGGGGCCCGGGTGCGTACCGGCTCAAAAGGCGTCGGGGTGTGCGGCACGCGCGACCTTGTCGACGCCGACGATGGCCGCCGGACCGAAGTACATGCCGTCGTTCACCACGACGTACCGCTCCTTCTTCGACGCCTCCCACTGGGGATAGGCCTTGAGGGTCTTCGCGGCCAGCGCATTGCCGTCGACCGTGCTGTCGGCAAAGATGATGAGCAGGTCGACCTTGCTCGCGGCGAGTTGTTCGGCGCTGATCCTGCCCGCCAGGGCCCTGCCCTCGCCCTCGAACGCATTGGTCACACGCGCGCGACCCAGCACATCGTCGAAGATCCCGCCGGTCCACACCGCCGGTACGTCGTCGGCGGCTCCGGGGCTGATCACGATGCCGGAGATCGGCTCCTCCTGTTCGACCGCCGCCGAGGTGGCCGCGAGCGCGGTGTTCTCCTTGGCGATGAGCGCCTCTGCACGGGCGGTGACGTCGAAGATCTCGCCCAGCTGGGTCAGGAACGGTTGGTTGTCGGCGACGCCAGCGGTGTCGTACAGCTCCTGGTCGCTCGGACTCGCATCGGTGGCGCCGTTGGCGCAGCCCACCGGGTTGATCAAGGTCTTGATACCGGCCCGTTCCAGCTCGACGCGAGTCGCGAAGCCCTGGGTGCGGTCGAACCCGCCGGCATAGGGGGAGATCACCAGATCGGCGCCGCTGGCGAGCAGTTGCTCGGCAGGCACGCCGAAGTTCTGGTTCATCGTCAGGCCGCCGGTGGGCAGGGATTCGATCTTGGCCTGCATGCCGGGGATGTCGGACACCCCATAGCTCTGGGTGTTGGCGACGATGGTGTCGCTGAGGCCCAGTTCGATCATGGACTGGACCTCGGTAACCGTCACGCCGTTGAGGATCGCGACCTTGGTTGGCTTCTCGGTGAACGTCACCGTACGACCACAGTTCTCGATCGTGTACGCAGCCGTCGGGGCCGGAGGAGAAGCGGCTTGCGGCGTCGAACAGGCGGTCAGGGTGGCGAGGATGCCCGCGAGCGCGACGAGAGCCGTCCGAGTGTTCATTCTGGGCCGGCCGAATGGTTGCCGGGGCCGAGGGAGTCGATCACGAAAGCGAACTCTACATGATGTAGAAATCGGTTTTCGGTTCGTGCACCTGGCGTCCGAGTTCCGCTACCGTCATGCTGGAAGCCGCGAGTGTTCCTGGATGCGACGAATTGCGGTGAGGCCATGTGGAGCCGGGTCGGCCAGCAGTCTGCGATCCACACCCGGTTCGGTTCGGACTGTCGCAGATGAGCATGTGGCAGGACACGAGTTCGCGTGGCGAGCCGGCCGCGGGCACCGGAACGGTGTTCGCCACGGCTGGTCGCGGGGATGAGGAGTGGACGGCCAGTTGGCAGGATCCGGATGGCCGTTACAGCTCGGTCGGCGGAGACGAGCAGGCCGTCACGGCGTGGATCATGTCACGGCCCGCCGAACGATGGATCCTGCTGCAGGGACCGCACCCGCAGGAGCGGATCTTCTGGCGTGCGCCACGCTCGTGGCACGAGGTCCCACCGGACATCGACGACCCGCCGGATGAGGATGATCTCACCACAGCATGATCCGCGTGCAGATCATGTGCCCCGCACTTTCCGCCCGTCAGCCTCGCCGGGCCTTGCCCTCCATCGCCTTGATCAACTGCGGGCGCAGCTCTTCGGCGGTGATCACCGCGTCGACCGATCCGACCTCGACGGCCCGACGGATGCTGTGCACGCCGTCGAACTCGGCGGCGACCTCACCCACCTTCTCGGCGCGGACGGCCGTACGGGTCTCGGCGAGTTCGGCGGCTGCGGCCGCCCGGTCGACGGCCTCGGCGGCAGCAAGCCGTTCGGCAAGCTCGACGACCCGCGGGTCGGCGGAGGTGCGCTTGTCGACGTCGCGGGCGAACACCACTGCCGCGGCGGGCGCACCGCCGAGCACCGAGGCGTACGACCCGTCGACCGCCAGCACTGTCATCCTCGGATTGAGTGCCTTGGAGAACACCACGAACGCGCCACCGTGATAGCGCGAGACCACACAGAACACGATCGGGCCGGAGAAGTTGACCATGGCCCGGCCGATCTCGGCGCCGTACTCGAGCTGCAGGTTGCGCATCGAATCCGGTGAGCCGTCGAAGCCGGAGAGGTTTGCCAGCACGACCAGCGGGCGGTTGCCGCTGGCGGCGTTGATCGCCCGCGCCACCTTCTTCGCCGACCGCGGGAACAAGGTGCCCGCGGTGTAGGTGTCCGGCCCGTCGGTGGGTGGGAACCCGCGACGGGGTACGGGCTTGGACTCGATCCCGATCAGGCACACCGGCCGGCCGCCGAGATGGGCATCGGTCACCACCGAGGTCTCCGCATCGGCCATGCCGGCCCACCGCTCGACCAGGTCATGGTCCTGGTCGGCGACCGCGCGCATCAGCGTACGGATGTCGAACGGCTTCTTGCGGTCGGGATTGGTGGCCAGCGAGAAGATCTCGCCGACCGTCGAGAATCCGCCATCGACCGGATCGTGCGGGAAGGTCGTCACGTCGCGGTCGTGCGGATCCTTGGTCGGGGCTGCGCGTGGTCCCGACTCACCGGGCACGACATAACTGTGGTCGTAGTGACTCATCAAGACATCACGGGCCCCCATCAAATCCTTGGCCCAGTACTGCGCCTGCCCGTTGGGGCCCATCACCCGGTCGTACCCACCGATGCCGTAGTTGTCCTCGGCCGACACCCCACCGGAATAGTCCAGCGACTGCTTGCCGGTGAGCACCATGGCCGAGTCCGGGGTCATCACCAGGATGCCCTTGGTGTGCATCAGCATCGTCGCTTCGGCGTTCCAGTACGGTTGGGCGCCGACATTGATGCCGGCCACGACGATGTTGATCTCATTGCCGGCCTGGGTGAACTCGACGATCCTCTTCAGTGCGCGGGCGATCCAGTCCATGTTCTCGGTGCCGGACTGCATCGAGATCTTTGCCCCGGCCGAGACCGCGAACCACTCCAGCGGCACCCGCAACTTGGTGGCCAGATCGATCGCGGCGACGATCCGGGCACATTCGGCCTCGGCCAGGGCACCCAGTGCCTTGGTCGGATCGCCGAACAGCACGACGCGGGTGACACCCTTGGGATGGCGCTGAGTCGGCGTGCTCACCACCCCGGCAATGATGGCCGCGGTGTTCTGTCCACGAGGGCGTTTCACCGGCGCCAGTGACCCGTTGGATCGCAGGTCGTACTCGACGAACGAGCCGCCAGGGCCGGCGACCATGCCGGCCAGCTCGTACGGATAGACGGTGTGCCGGCGACGGGCTCGCAGCACCTTCTGGTCGTAGTCGTCGATCGGTTTGAGGCGATCGATCGGCGGGCGTTCCACCGACGCCTGCACTCCCGATCCGGGCTGGTGGCGGAAGCGACCGACGACCGCCAGCGGGAGGCCACTCGACCCGGTCACCCGGCCCTGCACGGCGACCTCCTCGATGCCGGCGCCGGCGGTCAACGGGGTGATGTTGCGCTCCAGGGCGGTCAACTCGGCGACCTCGGCGTCGATCACCGGCCACACCGTCACCCAGACGTGGTTCATGTCCAGCGGATGGGCGTCCTTGCCGTTCCCGGTCAGGGTGCCGCCAGCTCCGCGCTCGGCGCGGGCGCGACGAATCCCTTCCAGGCAGTTGGCGATCGCCCGCTCCACATGCGGCAGTGAGGTGATCATGGAATCGTCATCGCGAACGACGGCGAACTGGCGCACCTGCGCCAGCGCGACGAGCCGCTCGTCGGCCGGGTTCTCCCTTGCCACACAGTGATACAGCAGGACATCTTCGGGGGCATCGAGGCGGGTGATGGTGAAGTCACGCAGGCGCCACAGGTTGAGCCGGCGGCCCACCATCGGATGCACACCGCGGACGTTCTCGTCCTCGATCACCTCGCGGCGCTGCGGCCGATAGGTGAAGTACAACACCGGGCGGCCCTCGCCCGGGACGACGGCCACCGCCACCCGACGGACCCGCTTGCGGATCGGCAGGGCGGTGACCAAGGTGCGGAGGTGATCCGACGCCTCCTGGACATCGGTGGGAGCATCGGGCCAGGACAGGTACAGGTCGGCGACCACCTCGTGACCAGCCGGCCGGTCACCGACGGCCGACCTGAGGTCGCGGACCAGACTGCTGCGTGCGTCACCGAGCTCGGCCACCGTGCCGACGGTCGAGACGAGATGGGTCGGACGATCATCCAGCACGTAGTCGGCCGTGAGAAACGGTCGGCGGTGACGGCTGCCAGTGGCGACGTCATGCAGCTCGTACTCCAGGTAGTGCCGTCGCAGCAACACCTCCAGCATCGGCTCGGTGTTGGGCACCCCTCCCTCGAGGCGTTCGGTCAGGAAACGCACCAACTGCTCGGGGATGGCAGCCAGCGCCTCGATCCGCTCGGTGTGACGAGGATCGTCGGGATCGGCGGCCAGCGCCTCAAGCTCGGCGCGAACCCCGGCCAGCACTTCGGTACGGGCCTGGTCGGCCCGAGGCTGGTCGTACCAGGCAAAACGGACACTGCGGGCGAGGTCGCCGATGGTGGGGAAGCGCAACTGGGTGGCCAGCACCAGATGATCAAGAACGGCGTGTGCCTCCTCGTCCACCGAACCCTCGGGACGAGGTTCGGTCAACCAGCGTTGGAGCAGCGAGGTGATCAACAAGATGTCGGGGGCAGTCCGCTGTTGGGCGAGGAAGATCCGGAACACCGCGTCGTTGAGTTCACCGGTGCGATCCAGCGAGTCCACACCGTAGTGCGCCAGGACGCGACCCAGTCGTTCGCGGAACTCGTCGGGCAGCCCGGCCCGCTCGGCGTCGAGGCCTTGGAGGTAGGTGTGGAAATGTTCCTTCGGGCTGTGCACGCGCAGGTCGGCGTCCAGGTCCTCGCCGGCCGGACGATTGCGGTTCAGTTCGGCGAAGTCGGCGAACACGCGGAGCAGCCTCAGCTCCTCGGCGATCGGTGGCGTGGCCAGCTCTGACCTGGCTTGCAGATAGTCCTGCAGGGTTCGGCTCTCGTC
>JAKDKP010000714.1 GCA_030453285.1 Propionibacteriales bacterium | reverse complement strand
AGCAGTCCACCGCCGGCAGCGGCGATCGGGTCGTAGAGCTCGCGGGCCAGGGTGTGCCGGGCGTGGCCGTCGCCGGCCAGCGCCCGTTCAGGCAGCAGGTCGTGGGAGGTGACCGGCCGCGGGGCTCCAGGCCAGGCCGCAGCGGCGCGATATCCCGACAGGGCCGCCCGGGTGCTGGCGCCGGCCTCCATCAGGTGGTCCACCAGGGGGCCGACGATCACCGGGCCGGGGCCGAATCGATCGACGAAGGAGCCAACCACGCGCAGGTGGTCGGTCTCGTTGAGTCGTTGTCCACCCAGGACGATGATCAGCCGGTCGCCCTGCATCGATCCGAGGACATCGATGTCGTCCTTGGCCAGCCGTCGCCGGATGTCCTCGACAACGGACGCAGGTTCGGTTTCTGGAGCCGGGCCGACCACCACGACGGCGGCGCTGCTGGAGCTCCAGCCGAGGGTGGAGGCGCGCGACAGAACGGTTTCGTCGGTCTCGCCACGGATGATGGCGTCCACGACAAGCGCCTCGAGGCGGGTGTCCCAGGCCCCGCGGATCTCGGCGGCCCTGGCGTACACGTTGGCCGCGGCAAACGCCACGTCTCGGCTGTACTGCCAGATCGCCACCTGGAGCACCGGACGGTCGGCCCTGGGGGCGAACTCGGTGATGCTCTGCTCCACCACGTCGATGGTGGTTCGGACCAGGTCGAGCGTTTGCTGCAGCGAGATCCGTCTGGCCAGTGCCCGCGGCGCCTTGCCGAACAGTTCCGAGGTGGTGGGCGGGGTGGCGTCGGGATCGGTGAACCAGCTGACGAAGCCGGCGATGCCGTCCTCGGCGATCAGCGTGATCCATGACCGATGCTCGGCGCTGAGTTCGCCGAACCACTCGTACCGCTGCTCCATCGCGGCCACCGTCGCGGTGGTCATGGCGCCGGCGTGCGCTCCGAACCTCTTGGCGATCGTCGCGCGCTGCCGCGGCGACGGCAGCAGCGACCGGGAGATGTCGCGTTCTCTGGCAGCCATGGACGCTCACCCTAGTCGCGCGACGGTCGTTGCGTCACCACGGTCACCCGGACACGCCTTCTCGTACGTCATGGCCGGTAGGAAATACTGATCAGGTATCCATCACCGACCGACCAGGGGGGCCGACATGAGTGATCTTGAGGAACGGCCGGCCGTGGAGCTGTGCCACGCCGCCGGTGACGAGACCTCCAGCACGATCACCGGCCGCACGGTGGTGCTCGGGCGCACTCAGGAGGTGACGCGGCTGCTGCCCGATCGTCGCGTCCGGATGATCGGCGCCTGGTGCTTCTGTGATCACTACGGACCCGAGGCGGTCACCGAGACCGGCGGAATGCGGGTGTGGCCGCATCCGCACACCGGCCTGGCCACAGTGAGCTGGTTGTTCAGCGGGGAGATCGAGCATCGCGACTCGATGGGGCACCACGTACGGGTTCGTCCCGGCGAGTTGACGATCATGACTGGCGGGTACGGGGTCGTGCACAGCGAGATGACGCCTGTGGCCGTGCCCGGCGCACCGGTGGGTGACGACCTGCACGGGGTGCAGTTGTGGATCGCGTTGCCCGAGGGCGTCCGCAACATGGCTCCCGCCCTGGAGACGGTCACCGACCTGCCGACGGCCTCGGTCGACGGGGTCGAGGTCCGGGTGCTGGTGGGGTCGCTCGCCGGGGTCGCGTCGCCGGCCACGGTGCAATCACCGCTGGTGGCGGCGCAGCTCGATCTGGCGCCGGGAACCTCGTACGAGCTGGTCGTCG
>JAKDKP010000083.1 GCA_030453285.1 Propionibacteriales bacterium | reverse complement strand
CTGGTCATCGGCACCACCGGAGACTCCG
Source organism: Propionibacteriales bacterium (assembly GCA_030453285.1). GTDB lineage: Bacteria > Actinomycetota > Actinomycetes > Propionibacteriales > Propionibacteriaceae > Carbonicoccus. Next base: position 7,868 of record JAKDKP010000083.1, on the reverse strand, counting down.
CGACCCCGTACGAGTTCGCCGAGTCGATGGCCGCCCAACTGGAGACCGGCGTGCTGCTCACCTTCGAGGGCGAGGGTCACGGCGCCTTCGGAGGCGGCAACGGATGCGTCGACGGCGCCGTTCGCGACTACTTCGCCGACGACCGGTCACCGCCGGAGGGCAAACGCTGTTCCTGAGGGGTACCGGGCACCGTGGCTGAGATCCTGTATGCGATCGCAGCGCTCCGGCCGGCCGACGACAGGCCAGCAGGCTGAGACCGTCGGCAGGCGGGCCATTTCTGATTTCCACACTCGCCTGACCCGTCGCTATAGTTGGCGGTCGGTTGCCGGGTGCGCTCGGCGACAGGCCGCCTTAGCTCAGTTGGTAGAGCGATTCACTCGTAATGAATAGGTCGTCGGTTCGATTCCGACAGGTGGCTCCACCCTTCACCCTCGATCGACCGACCCCGCCGCGATGGCGTCGATCCTCGACAGCTCGTCATCACTCAGCTCGAGCGATGCCGCGGCAACGTTGGCACGCAGATGTCCGATGCTGGTGGCGCCCGGCAACGGAATGATGGGTTGGGTGTGCCGGCGGCGTTGTTGATGCACCCAAGCCAATGCCACCTGCAGCGGTGTCACGTCGAGGCGAGCCGCAGGTTCGGTGAGGGCAGCCCGTACGCCGGCCGGAGCCGCCACGGTGACGTGGCCGTGAGCCATCGGCGAATGAGCGACCAGAGCGATGCCCAATTCGGCCAAGGTCGGCAGAAACGCCTCCGCCGCGTCGGACATCACCGACCACTGCTCCTGGAGGGCGGTGACGGGATGAATGGTGTGGGCGCGGCGGATGTCCTCGACGGTGACGTTGGACAGTCCGATCGCCCGTACCTTGCCCGCCTCGACGAGTTCGGCCATGGCCGTGACGGTCTCCTCGATCGGGGTCGCGTCACTGCGGTGGTGCAGGTAATAGAGGTCGATGACGTCGACGCCGAGACGTCGCAGGCTGGCTTCGCAGGACCGGGCAACGGTGGCGGCATCGGCCTGCACGCTGAAGTCCCCCGATTCGCCCCAGACGACACCGAACTTCGAGCAGAGCAGCACCTCGTCGCGACGACCGGCGATCGTACGACCCACCAGTTCCTCGTTGCCGTACATCTCCGCGGTGTCGAGCAGGGTGATGCCCTCGTCCAGGGCGGCCTGCACCACTCGGTGCGGGTCCCGGTCCGGATCGGTGGCACCTGGCGACTCGGGGTCGCGCAGGCGCATCAGGCCGAGCCCCTGACGAGGGGGTTTGCCGGTCGGCCACAGTGGGTTTGGTGCGAGGGGATCCATGTCGAGCAGGCTAGGACTTCATCGGTCCTTGAAGTCAATCGCGGGCGAGCGGGCCGGTCGGTCTCCCGTCGGGGATGGCTAGACTCCGCCTCGTGTTCGAAGGATTCAGCGAAGTGACGCTCGACGTCGGAGAGGCACGGATCTTCGCTCGGCACGGGGGATCGGGTCCGGCCGTGCTCCTGCTGCACGGCCATCCGCGTACCTCCTCCACCTGGCATCGCGTTGCTCCGTTGCTCGTACGGGCCGGGTTCACCGTCGTGTGCGCGGACCTGCGCGGCTACGGCAGATCCGTCGGCCCGCCGCCGACGCCGGACCATGCCGTGCACAGCAAGCGTGCGGTCGCCGGAGACATGGTGGCCCTGATGCAACACCTCGGGCACGAACACTTCGCGCTGGTGGGGCACGACCGTGGCAGCTACGTCGCACTCAGGCTCGCTCTTGATCATCCCGAGCGCGTGAGCGCCCTGACACTGCTGGACTGCATCCCGATCAGCGAACATCTGGCGCGGGCGGGTGCGAGATTTGCGACCACCTGGTGGCACTGGTTCTTCTTTGCTCAACCCGACATTCCCGAACGGGTGATCAACGCAGACCCGGACCGCTGGTACCACGGCGATCCGGCGACGATGGGACAGGAGAATCACGACGAGTTCCGTGCTGCAATGCGCAACCCCGACGTTGTCCGAGCCATGCTGGAGGACTACCGGGCGGGGTTGGGCGTCGATGCTGATCAGGAGCGAGCTGATCATGAAGCCGGCCAACGGCTTGCCATGCCGGTGATGGTGTTGTGGTCCGGTCGAGATGATCTTGAGGATCTGTACGGAGATCCACTGGCGATCTGGCGCGGGTGGGCAGATCACCTGCAAGGGCACAGGATCGAATCCGGCCACCACATGGCCGAGGAGGCGCCGGACGACCTTGCCGATGCCATCACGTCGTTCGTTGCCACGGTTGAGCGAGCGAGCAGCCTCGGTGTCGCGGGCTCCCGGGAGGCTTGATCCGATGACGAGCCGGGGCAGCGGTGAGGGATCGCCAACTGTGCCGGACTGTGTTTCGGTGCAGCGTGGGACGGTCGTCGCATGATCAGGCAGCCGTCGGCGTGGGTGAACGGCGGGGCTGGATGGGTGGCAAATGAGGCGACCTACGACCGGGCGTTCGCCCCGGTCACCGATGCCATCCTGCAGTTGGCTGATCTGCGGGTCGGCCAGTCGCTGCTCGACGTGGGCTGTGGATCGGGGACGCTGCTCGCTGCCGCCGCCTCGCGGCCGCAGGCGGCGATCGAGGTCGCCGACGCCGAGGCGGCCGAGCTGGCCACGAGCGCGCCGTACGACCGCGTGGTGTCGCGCTTCGGAGTGATGTTCTTCGACGATCCGACGGCCGCCTTCACCAACATTCGCCGAGCAACCGCCCCGAACGGTCGGCTCACCTTCGCATGCTGGCGCAGCCTCGCCGAGAATCCAAGTTTCACCAACGGCAGCAGCATCCTGACGTCCCGAATGGCGGACGCCGCTGACACATCGGCGCTGACGCCGGACCCGACTGCTCCGGGGCCAATGGCCCTGGCCGATGCCGATCGGTTGCTCGGACTGCTCACCGACGCTGGCTGGCGGGACATCATGATCATTCCCTTCGACTTCACTCTTGACTACGGCGCAGGTCGGGACGGAGTGGAGGCTCGGCTGGCCGTCATCCTTGCCACCGGTTGGGGGGCACGTGCCGAACGGCTCCTGCGGCCAGAGGTGGGGGAGTCGCGGTGGGCTGGCCTGGTGGCGCAGGTGCGTTCCCATCTGCATGATCAACTTGTCGACGGACGGGTACAGCTCCCCGGCGCCACCTGGCTCGTCACGGCGGCGAACAGCGCGATCAGCTAGCGCGTGGTCAACGCCGCACTCGTGGCCTGCCGCGGGGTCCTACCGCTGCATCGTGACGTCTTTGGCGGCCCGCATGGTCGCCAGGCCCTGCGGGATGACTGCGAGCGCGAGCACCGCCATGGCGATCCGCCACGAGCCGACCACGTCGTGTACCGATCCGATCAGGATCGGCCCAACAGCAGCGAGCACGTAACCAAACGATTGAGCCATCCCGGACACCTGACCGGTCTGGGCAGCCGAGTTGCTGCGCAGGACCATGAAGAGCAAGGCCATGCTGACGCTCGCGCCGGGGCCGGCGAACACCGCACATACCCATAGCGGCGTCCACTGGTCAGTGGTGACCATGCCCACCAGTCCGATCGCGCACACCGCCAGGAACGCGAAGGCGATGACCCGTTGGTCGCGGAACCGCCCGGCGAGGATGGGCGCCAGGAAGGACAGGATGAGGCCCACGACCTGACCAACCGCGAGCAGCATCCCGGCGTACGCCGCCGTCCTTCCGCGGTCCAGGAGAAATGGTGTCAGCCACGCACTGAACGTGTAGAAGATCAGCGACTGTGAGCCCATGTAGATCGTGATCGACCACGCGATCGGATCGCGGCGCAGGGCGCGCGGCAGCGAGCCGGCGTGGACGGTGTGTGTCCGGCGCAACTGCGGAAGCCACACGAGTACGGCGACGACTGTCAGCAGGACCCAGCTGGCCAGTGTGATGTGCCAGTTGCCGCCGGCGGCCTCGTAGATCGGGATCGTCAGCCCGGATGCGACGGCCGCGCCGCCGGACAGCGTCATCGAGTAGAGGCCGGTCATCAGTCCGGAGCGGTGGGCAAAATCGCGTTTGATCAATGACGGGAGGACGACATTGCAGACACCGATCGCCATCCCGAGGAGCGCTGATCCGAGGAGCAATGCCCACGGCGCCACGATCAGCCGCAGCAGGATCGCCCCGATCAAGACCAGCAGGGCCCCCAAGATGGTTCGCTCGATGCCGAACCGGGCGGCAAGCCGGGCCGCGAACGGCGCCGACAACCCGAAGAACAGGACGGGGATGGTGGTGAGCAGACCGGCGGTTCCGCTGCTGAATCCGAGATCGGCTGAGATGACGTCGATCAATGGACCGACAGCTACCACCGGCGGCCGCAGGTTCGCGGCGACGAGCATGATTCCCACGGCGGCGACGACCGCCGCGACACCGTGGATCGGCGATCCGGCATCGGTTCGTACGGTGACGTCTGCGGTGTCCCGGGTCACCGGCGAACTCCTGCCTCGGCCTCGTGCAGGTAGTCGATGACGGCTTGGCGAGCCGCGGACGGGTCCGCTTGCTCGATGGCGCTGACCACGTCCCGGTGGCCCGCCGGATGGTCGCCGCCCGCGACAGAAGACTGGGCGATCGTGGCGTGCGCGCTGTGCATCACTTCCACCACGCCCGCGTAGATGTCGAGCAAGAGCTGATTGCCCGACGCCACAACGATGTCGGTGTGGAACTCGATGTCGGCGGCGGCGTACCTCTCGATGTCGCCCGCGGCCAAGGCCTTCTCTGCGCGAGCCAGCGACGTACGAAGCCGCTTCTTGTCCCGAGGGCTTGCGGCGGTGGCCGCGGCCGCCGCCGCCTCGGCCTCCAGCGCTCGGCGTACTTGCAGCAGTTCCAACGCGTGTGCCGAAGCGCTGCGCGTCATCGCCGCAGCGAACGCGTTGCGGCTGCGCACGTAGGTGCCATCGCCCCGCCTCGGCTGCAGCATGCCGGAGTATTCCAGAGCGCGCGCCGCCTCACGGATGGTGTTGCGCCCGACGCCGAACGTGGCAACGAGCTCAGGTTCAGCGGGGATGCGCGAGCCCACGGGCCACGTACCGTCGCTGATCAACTGCTCCATCCGTGCGACGACGAGCTCACTCGTGCGTTTCGGCGGGACGATCGATTCAGGCATTGAATCAACCTAACATCCCATGTTTGATCCGGATCGGGCGACCCCGGTGCCACCTGGCTCGTCCCAGCGGTCGATGGTGCGACCAGCTAGCGTGTGTGACCTGATGAGCGGGGGTGCGTCGATGCAGGCACAACTGGTGGATGCGGCCAAGCGGGCCGGGCAGGTGCGCAATGTTGTGTTGATCATGACCGATCAGCAGCGGCAGGGGTTCACTGCCGGCGAGGGCTTCGCCCTGGACACGATGCCGTTCTGCGATGCGGTGGCCGCGCCCGGGCGGCGATTCGTGCACGGATTCACCCCGACGCCGGCGTGCGTGCCGGCCAGGACCAGCCTGCTCACAGGCCGCTATCCGTCGGCCGATCGTGTCCGGCAGAACTCGACCAACGGTCAGGTGATCCGCGGCGACGATCTGTTGGACGTGGTGCACGCTGCGGGTCTGCAGTCGATCTTCGCGGGCAAACCGCACATGTACCGTACGGCCGACGACTTCGACCAGTGGTCGGGCCCGTACATGCACACCAGCGGGCCCGACGAGACCGACGATCAGCGTGCCTTCGCCGACTGGTTGGAGTCGATTGACCACGGCCCGTCAACCGAAGCGACGCCGTTCGGGTTGGAGGTGCAGTATCCCCATCGGATCGTCGACGACGCCTGCCGGATGCTCGATGGGCGGGATTCGGGACGGGGGACGTTCCTGTGGGTCTCATTTCCTGAGCCGCACAATCCGTATCAGGTGCCGGAGCCGTACTGGTCACTCTTCGATCCCGAGGAGGTGCCTGACCGGGTGCACGGTCCCGAGGCGGCGCTGGCCAAGGGTGGTGCCTTCGCGTGGTTGCGCAATCTGGTGGAGGAGAAGCGGCCCGGGTACGACGAGCTGTGGCGTCGATACCGCGCGTCCTACTGCGCGATGCTGCGGTTGATAGATGATCAACTGCGGCGGCTGGTTGGTCACGTGCACCGCACTTTGGGCGCGGACACCTTGATCATCTTCGTGGCCGACCACGGGGACTACGTCGGCGAATACGGGTTGCAGCGCAAGGGAGCCGGGATGCCTGATGCCCTGATGCGCATCCCGTTCTGGATCGCCGGTGGTGGCGTGGGTCCGGCCGTCGATGAGCACGCGAAGGTGTCTCTGGTCGATCTGCTGCCCACGATTGCCGAGGCGTTGGGTGAGTCGATTCCGTTGGGGGTCCAAGGGCGTAGCCTGTGGCCCGTGCTGACCGGGGACGACTCCGCCGAGGCGAGGTTCGCGTTCGCCAGCACGTACGGGGAGAGTGGCTTCGGTGGGCTGGCGTACGGGGTCGAGGAACGGCCGGAGCTGCACTACTCCTACGAGGGCACGAGCTTTGACGAACTGAACACCGTCACGCAGTCGGGATCGTCGCGGATGCTGCACCGGGGAGACTGGAAGCTGCTGTTCCACGGTGATGGTCGAGGGGAGTTGTACGACCTGGTGGCCGACCCGTCGGAGATGATCAACCTGTACGACGACCCGCAGCACCGCGAGCGGCGGCTGGAGATGGTCACCGAACTGCTCTGGTGGCAGACCGTCACCACCGACGACCTTCCCGAAGGCGCCTACCGTACGAAACGTCCACCTCACAACTGGTACGGGCCGACGTACGCGGCGACACGTGTTGAGAACAGACCATGATCAACAACTGGGACTCCTGATCGAGCCATGCGCACCGGTCAGTGGGGGCCAGCGGCGTGCAGAGGGTGACCACGTGGTGGGACAGCCGGAACCTCCCAAGCTGCCATCGAGGCCGTCGGGGCCACTCAGCCGGCCACTCATCAGAGGTGGCGAAGGTCGAGTACCCGTACCACCAGGCCGCCAAACTCGGTCAAGCACCGACCTTGGGCAGGCAGAGCAACCAGTCGCCCAAGGTGCACACCATGTCGGCCTCGAGCTGCTTCCTGGCGAAGAGGGGCGCTGTCATGGCCCTGCCCGACCCTTGACGCCACCCGGTCTCGCTCGCCACTTGCCGCTTGTCGCTCGTCTGCGCGCGACAGGCGGGAGTCGGTGGCGGCTGGCCTGCCCGGCACGCTCAGGGGTCGCGGCCGTGCCCATCGAGACCGGAGTTCCGCGCGCTGGTGCTGGGTGCGGGTCGCGCCGCTTGGACTCGAAAACCGGCACGCTCAACGCCACTGCCGGAGCATGTGACCAGCAGTGTCGCTGAGCGTGCCGATTTTCCGAGCGGGGCGATTTTCCGAGCGGGACGGGGCCTTCAACCCGCTGCACCCCTGAGGTGCTCCTTCTGCAGCAAACGCCACAATGAGGTCGACAAGGTGATCGCCGGACCCGGCATCTACATCTGCAACCAGTGTGTGGCGATCTGCGGCGAGACCCTCGCGAAGACGCCCGATACCGGCACAGAAGGCCCGTTCGAGGAGCGGCCCCAGATCCGCCCCTGGGATGACATGAGTCTGGAGGAGATGCTGGCCCACTTGCCGCAGATCGCCGCTGTGAGTGCCCAGGTCGAGGGCAGCCTCAAGGCATGGGTGCACCAGGCTCGAGGGCGCGGCGCGAGCTGGACGCGTATCGGCGACGCCCTGGCGATGAAGCGCCAGTCCGCTTGGGAGCGCTTCTCCGACGAGGACTGACGCACCTGGCTGTTCCTGCCGCGATCGCGTACGAGTGGTGAGCGCGCGAAAAGCCGGCGCTCGATTGCGGAAGTCCCCGTGGCCGCGAGGAGCGCCACCGAGTCGAACCCCGGCGCGATGAGCTCAGAGGCGCGGGCGGGTGGCTTGTTCGAGCAACTCGA
>JAKDKP010000082.1 GCA_030453285.1 Propionibacteriales bacterium | reverse complement strand
GAGAGGAATTCCTCGACGGCGGCTTCCATCCACGGTTCGGCACGCGCAACATGACGTTGCCGCTGAAGGGCGGGAAGTATGTCGAGCTCGTCGAGGTGCTCGATCACCCGGCCGCCGACAAGGCCCCCTTCGGTCAGGCGGTTCGGGCGCGGACCGAGCACGGCGGCGGATGGCTGGCCTGGGTGCTGGACACCGACGACATGGCCCCCCTCGAGCAGCGGCTCGAGCGCGACGCGGTCGACGGCAGTCGCCTGCTGCCCGACGGGCGCCGCCTGGAATGGAAGCAGCTTGGCGTCAAGGGCCTGATGGCCGATCCGCAGCTACCCTTCTTCATCCGCTGGGAGGGCGACCGCGACCTCCACCCGTCGGCAAAGCACAGCAAGATCAGCTTGGTCGGTCTGGACATCGCCGGGGATCCGGCCCGCGTCTCGGACTGGATCGGTGGTGACGTCTCCGATGTCGTTTCCGATCTTGAGGTGGCCTGGATCGCGCCGAACGGGACTCCTGGCATCCTGTCCGCGACCTTCGACACCCCGGCCGGTCAGGTGAGGATCTGATCATGGTGGTGCAGCTGCGCAGCGCCATCTCCGGTCTGCCCGTCTACAAGGCCGGTAAGCCGGCCCCGCCCGGGCCGAACGGTGTCTCGTACAAGCTGTCCAGCAACGAAAATCCCTACCCACCGCTCCCGGGCGTGCTGGATGCGGCGGTGGCCGCGGCCGAGCAGATGAACCGTTATCCCGATGCCGGCAATTCCATGATCACTTCGGCGGTCGCTGAACTGCTGCACGTCGACGAAGATCAACTCAGTTTTGGTACGGGATCGGTGGCGGTGCTGTATCAACTGCTGCAAGCGATCTGTGAGAGCGGCGACGAGGTCGTGTACGCCTGGCGCAGCTTCGAGGCGTACCCGATCGCAGTGCTCGCCACCGGCGCCACCGCCGTACCGGTTGATCTTGGTCCGGGAGCCACCCATGACCTGGACGCCATGCGTGACGCAATCACCTCGGCGACCAAGGTCGTGCTGCTCTGCACGCCCAACAATCCGACCGGCCCCGCGATTTCCCACACCGATCTGATCGCGTTCATCGACCAAGTGCCCGAGCGCGTGCTGGTGGTGGTCGACGAGGCCTACGTCGAGTTCGTGGCCGACGAGAACGCCGCCCGGGGGCTGGATGCCCTGCACGGTCGCGAGAACGTCGCCGTGCTGCGCACCTTCTCCAAGGCCTACGGCTTGGCCGGGCTGCGGGTCGGCTTCTGCGTGACACATCCCAGCCTCGCCGCCGGCGTACGTGCAGTCTCGGTGCCGTTCGGGTTGTCGGTCGCTGCCCAGGCGGCCGCTGTGGCCTCGCTGGAGGCTCGCGACGCCCTGGGCGAGCGGGTCCGCGCCCTGATCGACGAACGCACCCGGCTGCTGGCCGGCCTGGCCGAGCTCGAGCTCGGCGTGACCGACTCGCAAGCCAACTTCGTGTGGCTCCCGGCCCGGGAGAACACCCAATTGTGGGCCGACGAGTTTTCCCGCAACGGGTTGATGACCCGGCCCTACATCGCCGGCGACCAAAACGACGGCATCCGGATCACCATCGGTGAGCCCGAGGCGAACGCCCTCGTCCTGAAGGTGGCCGCCACCTTCGGCTGACCCCTCGCTCAAGGGCTCACAAGCGCGTACGAGCTCCACGGGCCATCCGTGGCACCCATCGCTCACACCTCTCCACCTTCATATAAGGTTTGGCTAACCAAACCAAAGGAGAGCGATGGCCATCTACACCCGACGAGCGCTGCTGGGCCTGGGCGGATTCACTGCTGTGGCGGTCGCCACGGGGTGCACGAACGCGGGCGCCGGCTCGGCCACCGGATCGAGCACGAACCAGACGTGGTCCCACGCCCTCACCGGGGCCGGCGGCCAACAGATCACCCTCGATCGACCACCCGAACGACTCGTGGTCGACACCTACGCCGTCGGCGCGATGTGGCCGTACGGGATCCGGCCCGTCGGATACTGGGGCTATTCCCCGGACGACCCGACCACCGTCGGCGTCAGCGATCTGTCCACGATGGAGCTGGTCGGATCGGATGCCGAATTCGACCTGGAGAAGGTGGCCGCGCTCGGCCCCGACCTGCTGATCGGCTACAGCAGCGACGGCATCGGCTGGCCGTGGTGGTCCGGGGCAGATGTGATCGGGCAGGCGACCAAGGTCGCACCCTTCGTACCGATCACCTTCGGGCGACTGACCACCGTGCAACTGATCGAGGAGTACCGGCTGCTGGCCAGGTCACTCGGTGGTGACGTCGAGAGCGACCAGGTCGCAGCCGACAAGCAGGTGTTCGACGACAACGTGGCTCGCCTTCGGACGCTGGCCGCGCAGAAGAAGCTGCGCGTCCTGCCACTCCAGGCGAACGTGGACGGACTGTACGTCGGCGTCAACCTCCATGTGCTGAGATTCCTTGCTGAGCAAGGGATTCAGCTCGTCACGGCCGAGCCGACCAAACCGGGCGGTGCGTGGGCATCACTCAGTTGGGAGCAGATCGGCGACTACAGGGCCGACCTGATCCTCGACTTCGAGAGCTCCACCGACGACGCCCGTGCCAACCCGGTGTGGCAGCGGTTGCCTGCCGTCGCCGCCGGCCAACTGACCGAATGGAACGACAAGCGGGCCAACCACTACGGCAACTACGGCGCCTGGCTCGGCACGTTGGCCGACGCGTACGAGAAGGCAGAACCCCTCTGAGCCCGCCGCTCGCTGGTCTGGCCCCACGCCCAGGTGTCGACGCGTCCTCCTCGTTCCTCGTCGGACTTGCTCAACTATCGTTGGGGCTCACACCCGTTGAGCAAGCGAGGAACGAGCGACGGTCGAAACGTCCACCCCCTTGTCGGTGGCCTCGACTAGCGTGTCCGGCATGGCGAAAGCGACGACGAAACCGGCGAAGCCGGGGTATCACTGCACCGAGTGCGGGTGGACGAGCGTTCGCTGGGTCGGTCGCTGTGGCGAGTGTCAGGTGTGGGGCAGCATCGAGGAGGTCGGCGCACCGAAGCTCCGGCAGGTCTCGCGGACGGCACCGACGACCAAGGCGATCCCGATCGGGCAGGTGGACGCCACCGAGGCACGACGGGCGCTGACCGGGGTGGCCGAGCTGGATCGCGTGCTGGGTGGCGGATTCGTGCCCGGCGCGGTGGTGCTGCTGGCGGGTGAACCGGGCGTCGGCAAGTCGACCCTGCTGCTGGAGGTGGCGGCCCGCTGGGCCAAGGCCGGACGGCGGACGCTGTACGTGACCGGGGAGGAGTCCGCGGCGCAGGTTCGGTTGCGCGCGGGCCGTACGGACGCCGTCGACGATGAGTTGTTTCTGGCTGCCGAGACCGATCTGGGTACGGTGCTGGGCCATATCGAGGAGGTCAGCCCATCGTTGATGGTGGTCGACTCGGTGCAGACGATCGCCACGGCCGAGGCGGACGGTTCGCCGGGCGGGGTGACCCAGGTGCGTGAGGTGACCGGCGCCCTGGTCCGGGTGGCCAAGCGTCGCGGCATGGCGGTCGTCCTGGTCGGCCACGTCACCAAGGACGGTACGGTCGCCGGCCCGCGATCGTTGGAGCATCTGGTGGACGTGGTGCTCTCCTTCGATGGTGATCGGCACTCCGGTTTCCGGATGGTGCGCGGGGTGAAGAACCGGTTCGGCCCATCGGACGAGGTCGGCTGCTTCGAGATGACCGACGGCGGCATCATCGAGGTGCCCGACCCCTCGGGGCTGTTCACCACCGAGCGCGAAGAGGTGGTCCCCGGCACCTGTGTGACGGTGACGATGGAGGGCCAACGGCCGCTGCTGGCCGAGGTGCAGGCCCTGGTGGTCAACTCGGCCGACCAATCCCCTCGCCGGATCACCAACGGCATCGACTCGTCACGGTTGGCGATGATCTTGGCCGTGTTGCAGCGACGAGTGGGAGTCCGACTCGGCGGCAAGGACGTGTACGTCTCCACCGTCGGCGGTGCCAAGTTGACCGATCCCGGCGCCGATCTGGCGATCGCGTTGGCGGTGGCCTCGGCCACGGTGAATGTGCCACTCCCTCAGCGTGTTGCCGCACTCGGCGAAGTCGGGCTGGCCGGTGACATCCGACGCGTCCCCGGGGTCGGCCGACGACTGGCCGAGGCTGCCCGGCTGGGCTTCACCCGTGCCGTGGTTCCTCACAGCCCCGACCTGGGTGGCATGTCGGGGCTGATGGTGCACACCTGTCGTACGATCACCGAGGCCTTCGACGGGCTCGACTTCGCCACCCCGCGAGGAGGTGGTCAGGAGTCCGACGATCGGGGGTACGCGTCCCACAACCGCAGGCGGAGCGGGTGATCCGACGAGGCCCCGCGATCGGGATGGGGCGTACGGCCACCGACGAGATTGTCGGGCCGGCAGGGGGTCTCACCTAGACTGACATCGCCCCCCGTTCCGAACGCGAAGGACCTCCCTGTGGACAACATCGCCTGCCTGCTGCGCCAGTACCAGGCCCTGATGGCGCCCGGCACGCCGTTGCGCGACGGCCTGGAGCGGATCCTGCGCGGGCGCACAGGGGCCCTGATCGTGCTCGGACGAAACCGTGCGGTCGACCAGGTGTCCACCGGCGGATTCGAGTTGTCCGTCCCGTTCTCGGCGCAGTCGATCCGCGAACTGGCCAAGATGGATGGTGCGATCGTGATGGACACCGACTCCTTGACGATCACCGCTGCCGGGGTCCACCTGATGCCCGATGCACGGATCGAGACCCCCGAGACCGGAACGCGGCACCGAACGGCCGACCGCGTGGCCCGACAGTGCGAGGTGCCCGTGATCACGGTGTCGGCCTCGATGTCGACGCTCTCGCTGTTTCTCAACGACGGCCGCCATCTCGTCGAGGATTCCGCCCAGATCCTGTCCCGCGCCGACCAGGCGTTGCAGACGATGGAGCGCTACCGCGACCGGCTCACCGGCCTGGTCAATCGACTGTCCGCGCTGGAGGTCGAGGACCAGGTGACCGTACGGGATCTGGCCCTGGTGGTGCAGCGGCTCGAAATGGTGATCCGGCTGGAGCGTGAGATTTCGGGGTACGTGATCGAGCTCGGCACCGATGGGCGCCTACTCAGCCTGCAACTGCACGAACTGAACGCCGGGGTCGACGAGATCCGCCAGCTGATCGAGCTCGACTACGGCCGCGATCCCGACGGCGGCGACTCGTTCAGGGCGATCGATGACCTGTCCACGACCGAGCTGCTGGATCCGCTGTCGGTATCGCGGGCGATCGGCTACAGCAACGATCACCTGGACGCGCGCATCACCGCACGCGGTCTTCGTCAGTTGGCCCAGATCAACAAACTGCCCTCGACGCTGGGGCCACGCCTGATCGAGCACTTCGGTTCGCTGCAGGCCCTGTTCGGGGCGAGTGCGGCAGAACTGCAGGATGTGGACGGGGTTGGCGACGGCCGGGCCCGCATCATTCGCGACGGGCTGACCCGACTCGCCGAGTCCGCCTACACCGAGCGACTGTCCTGACGCCGCGAGCCGACTGCGGTGGCCGAGGCGACGTGAACGGTCGGTGAACGCTACCGTTCCTCTCGTGACTGACGACATCACCGTGTTCACCGGCAACGCCCACCCCGAGTTCGCCCAGGAAATGTGCGGCATTCTCGGGGTGGACCTGTCCCCGACCAAGATCACCCGGTTCAGCAACGACTGCCTCCAGGTGCAACTGCGCGCCAACTGTCGTCGCAAGGACGTCTACATCGTGCAATCGCTCGTGCCACCGGTGCAGGAGAACCTGGTGGAGCTGCTGCTGATGCTGGACGCGGCGCGGGGAGCCTCGGCCAACCACATCACCGCCGTCATCCCGCACTTCTCGTACGCGCGCTCGGACAAGAAGGATGCGCCCCGCATCTCGATCGGCGCCAAGCTGGTGGCCGACCTGCTCGCCACGGCGGGGGCGACCCGCGTGATCACCATGACGTTGCACTCGGAGCAGGTGCACGGCTTCTTCCCGGTCCCGGTGGACCACTTGAGCGCCATCCGGGAGCTGGCCGCGCACTACAAGGGCAAGGACCTCAGCAATACCGTCGTGGTCTCGCCCGACTTCGGCTACGCCAAGGTGGCCTCGGAGTTTGCGCGCCTGCTGAAGCTGCCCGTCGCGGCAGGCTCCAAGCGTCGGATGAGTGACGACACCGTGGTGATCGACGAGATCGTGGGTGATGTCCGCGGCAAGAAGGTGATCATCATCGACGACGAGGTTGCCACCGCCGGGTCCATGGTCGAGCTGATGGACAAGCTGCGTGAGTACGAGGTGGGCGCCATCTCGATCGCCACGACGCACGGATTGTTCACCGGCCAGGCCGTTGAGCGCCTCAATGCTCAGGATGACGTCCTCGAGATCGTCAGCACCGACACGGTGCCGCTCACCGAGGAACGGACACCGGCCAAGCTGGAAACCCGCTCGGTCGCACCGCTGTTTGCCCAGGCGGTCCGGCGGCACAATGCCGGGGAGTCGATCAGCTCACTGTTCTCCGACGACGTCACCCACGGCTGACCGTCGAAGCCCCAGCCGTCAGCTGAGCTGCATCACCACTTGGTCGGGCTTGGCTCCGTCGAACTCGGCATTGGCCGCGTACGTACCGGGTCGCAGTTCACCCGGGGCCTCACCACAGCCCTTCCCTCGCACAACCCGCCAGCCCTGGGTCCAACTGACCGATTCCTTGGGCTTGATCGTCTTGGACACCGGAGTGACCCAGCTCGGGCAGGTTGCCGTCGTCCAGATCCGGTCGGTGCCGGAATAGATGCGGAGCTCGTAGCTGTCGGAGTCGGCCACGACCTTGCACTCGGTGGTGCCGGAATTGGTGAGCGTGACCTTGAAGGTCACCGCCTTGCCGCGGCTGACCTTGTTCGGACCGTCGAGGGTGACCGTCACGGCCTTGCCCTCACAGGCAACCGGTCCGGCCGGCTTGCCGGTGGAGGACTCGGCCGGCTTCGACTCCGCAGGCTTGGATTCCGAGGACGTGGATTCGGAGGATGGAGATCCGGAGGGCTTTGCCGTTTCGGAGGGCTGAGGGCTGCCGGACTCGGTGGTCGACGGCGAGGCACTCCCGGTGGGGGTGCCGGACACCGTAGGGGTCGGCTCGGTCGACGATTCAACCGGTCGCAGGCTTGGTCCGGGACTGGTGGCCCCCGCTGGTGGCGCGTCCGCGGCGTTCTTGTCCCCGTTGGCGACCGCGTTCACGGCGGCGATCACGGTGATCACCAATGCCAGTAGGACGACGATGACGATGCCACGACGGATCCAGTAGACGCGTGGTTCCTCTGGCCCGACCGGACTCATCACACCACTCATGGTCTGATGCTAGGCAGCCCGTACGCGACTGGACCGTAGACGCGCCGGGCGCCGGGCAGGTAGCCAGGGTCGCCGACTAGATTCGCCCCGTGAACCGCCCCCGAACCGTCCGTCTGGTGCTCGACTGGTACGCCGACCACCAACGCGACCTGCCGTGGCGTCGGGCCGGCGTGACGCCGTGGGGTGTGATGGTCAGTGAGTTCATGTTGCAACAGACGCCCGTGGCGCGGGTCCTCGGGCCGTGGCACACGTGGCTGGAGCGGTGGCCGGAGCCGGCTGATCTTGCTGCCGTGCCCACGGGGGAGGCCATTCGGGCGTGGGGACGCCTCGGCTATCCGCGTCGGGCGCTGCGCCTGCATGCCGCCGCCACGGTCATCGTTGATCAGCACGGCGGTGAGGTGCCGGCTGATCATGGTGCGCTCCTGTCGCTGCCCGGCGTCGGGGAGTACACCGCGGCCGCGATCTGCACCTTCGCGTACGGGCAACGTCACGTCGTCCTGGACACCAACGTGCGTCGCGTGCTGGCCCGGATCGACTCCGGTGTGGCCTTTCCGGGAGCGGCCACCACCACCGCTGACCGCGAGATT
>JAKDKP010000713.1 GCA_030453285.1 Propionibacteriales bacterium | reverse complement strand
GACAATGCGCCGAGGATGGTGAGTGGCCCGATGCAGAAAAGCAGGGAGGCGCTGACGAACCCCTCGACGAACCGCTCCCGTGGAGTCATCTGTTCGAGTGTCTTGGTCGCCGAACCGTCACCGGACTGATCGGGCAACGGAGTGGACTTCCCGGCAAACCGGTCCCGCAGCCACCCACCCAAGGATTCGAGACGGCGTTCGATGCCGATCAGGCTGCCAGTGATGCCGCCAATCAGGATGGCCCCCAGCACGATCAGCATCGGTGCACTGTCGCCGACCTCATCGATCAGCGCCGCCGAGGTGACCTGCACTGCCGACAGGGCGCCGATCAGCAGGGTGACCAGGCCGAGCCCGTCGGTGACGGTGTCCCTGGTCCGCTGCGGCAGCCGATGGCCTACGAGCAGGCCGATGCCCGAGCCCAGGAGCACGGTGGCCACGTTGGTGAGCGTGCCGAAGCCGGGGAACATGCGCGTCATCCTTTCATCGGTATTGGCGCGACCCCAGCCGGAGGCCGCCAGATGTCAGGGACCGGTATTGCTGCCGTCGAACCGGTGCCCCTTCCGTAGGATTGCGGTCGTGCTCACCGTGACTGATCTGACCGCCCGCGCCGACGGCCCGCGACCGGACTACCGGTCGCTGGTGCCGCGCGCCGAGTTCGACGTGGAGGCGGCCACCGAGACGGTTCGCCCCATTGTCGAGGCGGTCACCCATCGCGGCGCCGAGGCGATCGTCGAGTTCACCGAGAAGTTCGACAACGTACGACCGCCGCACCTGCGCGTCCCACAGTCCGCCCTGGACCGGGCCGAGGCTGATCTTGATCATGACCTGCGGGCCGCCTTCACCGAGGCCATCGCGCGGCGCCGACTCGTGGCCCAGGCCGAACTGGGCGAGCCGGAGCACCGGGTCGAGGTGGCGCCCGGAGCCACGGTGACCCAGCAGATGATGCCGGTGGCCCGCGTCGGCCTCTATGTGCCGGGCGGTCTGGCCCCGCTGTCCTCCTCGGTGATCATGAACGTCGTGCCGGCCCAGGTCGCCGGGGTCACGTCCATCGCCGTCTGCTCCCCGCCGCAGAAGGAGTTCGGCGGACTGCCGCACCCGGCCGTGCTGGCGGTGTGTCAGCTGCTCGGCGTCGACGAGGTGTACGCCGTCGGCGGCGCGCAGGCGGTGGCGATGTTGGCGCATGGAGTGCCCAAGCTGTGCGAGCGGGTCGACATGATCACCGGCCCCGGCAACATCTGGGTGACCGCGGCCAAGCGGCTCGTTCGTGGTGTGGTGGGCATCGATTCCGAGGCGGGCCCGACCGAGATTGCCATCCTCGCCGATGAGACCGCGGTGGCCGATCATGTCGCGGCGGATCTGATCTCCCAGGCCGAGCACGATCCGATGGCCTCGGCCATCCTGGTCACCGATTCGCCGGAGCTGATCGAGGAAGTCCAGCAGGCGGTCGCTGCGCAGGTCGCATCCACCCGCCACACCGAACGGGTGCGGACCGCCCTGACCGGGCCCCAGTCCGGCATCGTGCTGGTCGCCGACCTGGACCAAGGGCTGGACGTGGTGAACGCCTACGCCGCCGAACACCTCGAGATCCACACCGCCGACGCCGAGCGCGTCGCTGCCCGGGTGATCAACGCCGGGGCGATCTTCGTCGGCACCTGGTCGCCGGTCTCTTTGGGCGACTACTGCGCCGGCAGTACCCACGTGTTGCCCACGGCCGGGTGCGCCTGCCACTCCTCGGGCCTGAACGTGAAGAGCTTCCTGCGCGCGGTCCACGTGATCACCTACG
>JAKDKP010000712.1 GCA_030453285.1 Propionibacteriales bacterium | reverse complement strand
GGTGACTCTCCCGCCCCGTACGGACCTGTCGGAGGCTCATCCCATGTGGACACGTCAGCCCCTGATGATCAACGTGGTGACGTCGGGATCGAGCAGGGCGATGTTCTGCAGCCGCTCGGGCGGCAGATCAAGGAAGAGCCGGACGAATCCGGGCCGATGGACGGCCGCCTTCCAGGTCGTCGGGGACCACTCCGGGCCGAGCCCCGGTGGGATGAACCGATGGGTCGGCATGGTCACCTGCTCGGACTCCACCATCACCTCGAGCGCCTCACCGTCGCCGGAGTCCAAGGGGAAACGGTCGTCATTGAAGACCAGCACGAAGGGAGGCGCATGGTCGAGTTCCCGTTCGGCAGCGATCTTGATCAGGACCGCCGGGATGCCACGACCCAGCATGCCGCGGCGTTGTTCGACGGCATAACTGAGCCGGAGCAACCCCGGATACTCGATCGAGACCGGTTCGCTCTCCACCCGGGCACCGGCGGAGTACGAGACCCCCACCATGTGCACTGAACACCCGGTGCTGGGCAGCGGTTTGGTGAACTGCATGCCGCCCAGGCGTTCGTAGTCCTTGGCCGAGATGTCCATCCGGGTCGCGGTGTCGACCAAGTGGGCCGAGTCCTGGCCCTTGGCGCCCAGGAACACCGACACCTCGGCTGCACCGGCCGGCCAGCCGAACTTCAACACCTGGGTGTGGGTGCGTTCCACCACGACCGGCTCGGTGACCCCGCGCGTACGAACCGCAGGAATGTGGGCGCCCACCTGCACCTTGCCGTCCAACAGGGTGACCGGGGTGAAGTACGTACGGACCCAGTCCCGGGGCCACGGCACGTTCCGCATGGCGGCCCGGTCCTCCTCCTGGACGATCGGGTGTGCCAACCGGGACTCGTCACCGAGGTTCATCTGGGGCAGCACGGACTGATCCTGCACCTCGGCGGCCGCGCCCGATCGTGGCGGCTGTTCGGTACGGAAGATGAGCACCCGGCCGGCAGGCGGATTGGTCCAGGCGAGGTCGAACTGCGGGTCCTCCTCGCCGCCGTGCAGGTGGACGGCAAGATCCTCGACCTTGACCAGAACCGCCGATACGAGCAGGGGTTTGGTCACCGGGGCGGACAGACGGACCAGACCGTCATGCTCGGCCTCGCAGAGGAATTGGTAGACGTAGCGCCGACCGCGTTCGGCGGAGTTGTCGACGAACCCGCCCAGGTTCCGCTCGTCGGCCAGGATGCGGTGCGACGGGTCACCAAAGCCGTGCTGGGCCCGCTCGATCGGCACCCGGAACACCTGCACTCGGGCAATCTTTCCGAAGGTCGTCCACTGCCCGATCACCCGGCCCTCGTCCTCGCGGAGATCGAGATCCTGGACCGGGCTGACCACCGGCATCTGGGCATGCAGGATCGGCTGGGCAGCGTACGCATCGGCCACATCGGTGCCGCTGTTGCGCCACACCTGCAGATGCCGTACGGCCGAGGTGAACCGGCGATCGTCCAGGCAGTCGGTGCCGGTGGTGATCTCGATGTAGTCGGCGGCCTGCGGATCGTACGGGGCATAGTCGTCGCCCGACACCACGCGATAGACGGTGTGCCCGAACTTCTCGGTCGGTGGCGCCCAGCGCAGCCGGATCGCGCCGCCGGGGGCCGCGCTGGCCTGGATCCGGCCGGGCTCGCCACCGGCGACCGAGAAGTCCATCGGGGCGAACTTCTCCCACTCGGCGGCCAACTTCTCTTGGCGCTGCTCCGGGGTCTCCGTCGGCGGCTGTTCGGTCCGATCACCGTCCCGTGGGGGGT
>JAKDKP010000711.1 GCA_030453285.1 Propionibacteriales bacterium | reverse complement strand
GAGCACAGTGTTGATGGTGAACGAGCCCAACTACTTCACCCAAGAGCCAAGTTGGACGTTTCCCAGCGGCAAGATGGAGGCAGGAGAGACGCCCGTGGGCACCACAGCTCGCGAGCTGGCAGAGGAGTCCGGATGCGTTGTTGATCCAGCCAGCTTGGTGCTCATCGCCGTGTCTGACGTGTGGCAGCGCGGCACGCTGATGAACCGGAGCTGGAACTACTCAGCGGTGACGACGACAACGGCGGCACTGTCCCCGAGCACCCGAGAAGGAGAGATTGTGACCGACGCGCGCTGTTTGGAGCACGCGGACACGATCAAAGTGCTGGACGCTTCGACGTACCCGCCAAAGGCAGTCCCGGTCCGACGGTTTCTGACAACGGGCAAGGCGCCACTCCACTGGGCCTTCGACCTCATCGACAGCACAACCCCCACACCCACGTTCCGCTGGGGAGAACCAGTCGCCCTCACCTCGGCCACGGGATATCTGGACGAGCAGTAGCTTCGACCCGAAGGACCACACTCGCAACTGCGACCGATGGGCGAACAGGGTCAGTCGAGCAGGTCGCGCACGATCCCGTCAGCGAGCAGGCGCCCCGACAGGGTGAGCACCAGTCGACCGTTGTTGATCATGGCCAGCTCTCGTCGTACGAGATCGGTGATCCGCTCCTGCTCCAGCCGGGTCAACACCGCCAGATCGAGCCCCTCGGACAGGCGCAGCTCCAGCAGAACCCGTTCCACCCGACGCGTGTCGGGGCCCAACATCTCGCGCGCCTGGGCCGGGGACTCCTGCGCCGCCAGACGCGCCGCCCAGGCGGCCGGATGGCGTACGTTCCACCAGCGGACCCCGCCGACGTGGCTGTGTGCGCCGGGTCCGACGCCCCACCAGTTCCCGCCCCGCCAATAGGCCAGGTTGTGGGCACAGCGATGATCAACTCGAGGCTCATTCGGCCCGGCCGCACGCGCCCAGTTGGACACCTCGTACGCCGAAAAGCCTGCGGTGGTGAGGATCTGCTCGGTCTGGAGGTATTTGTCGGCATGATCATCATCGTCGGTCATCGGCACCTCACCACGACGAACCCTGGCCCCCAGCCGCGTGCCCTCCTCGACGATCAGCGCGTACGCGCTGACATGATCAGGTTCGGCCGCGAGGGCGGCATCAAGGGACTGCTGCCAGTCCGTCGCCGACTCGCCTGGCGTGCCGTAGATCAGGTCGAGACTGACCGAGTCGAACCCGGCGGCACGTGCCTCCTGGACGGCCTCCTGCGGGCGTCCCGCACGGTGGGTCCGCTCCAGTAGTTGCAGCACATGCGCGCTGGCCGACTGCA
Source organism: Propionibacteriales bacterium (assembly GCA_030453285.1). Classification (GTDB taxonomy): domain Bacteria; phylum Actinomycetota; class Actinomycetes; order Propionibacteriales; family Propionibacteriaceae; genus Carbonicoccus. Next base: position 464 of record JAKDKP010000711.1, on the reverse strand, counting down.
TCCCGAACGAGATCCGGTTGAAGCCGAGATCGCGCAGCCGGGTCAAATCCGCGGCATCCACCGAATCCGGATTGGACTCGGTCGTCACCTCGGCACCCGGCAACAACCCGAACCGATCGTCGATGGCGTCCAGGACCGAGCCAAGATCATCGGGCGGCAACAAGGTCGGCGTACCCCCGCCGAAGAAGACCGTCCCCACGCCGGCGGTCTCGGGCAGCACGCGTCGGGCCAGATCGAGCTCGGCGATCGCAGCCTGCGCCCAGGTGTCGCGACTCGCCCCGGGGCCGCTGCCCAGCTCGGTGGCGGTGTAGGTGTTGAAGTCGCAGTATCCGCACCGGGTCCGGCAGTACGGGACGTGGACGTAGAACGACAGCGGCTGGTCGGCCGCCTCGGCGACGGCCGCCGCCGGCAACGAGCCGTCGGGCGGTGCCGGATCGCCGGAGGGAGGTGCGCCTGGGTTCACC
>JAKDKP010000710.1 GCA_030453285.1 Propionibacteriales bacterium | reverse complement strand
GCTCACCATCGGCCCGGACTCGACGCGGCATCGTGTAGAGCTCGGCTTCGTCATAGGTGGACAGCAGGGCGGTCACCTAGGCCTCCCGTACGGTCAAGGTCTCGCGCAGCCCGGCGATGTGATCATCGCGCTCCGACACCTGGGCCGCCAGGGACAACTTGTCGCCGCGCAGACCGGAGATCTCACGACGCAGCTCAGCGATCTCCGCGCGGCGTCCGGACACGTCGTCGGCCAGCCGGTCAACGAGATTGTTCGTACGGTCAATCTGCGCGCGCAGGGTGTCGAGGACGGCGGCGTTGTGCTTGCGCTCGCCGCGCAGATGATCACCGTGTGCTCGCGACAGCGACAGTTTCTGATCGGCAAGTTCGCGGCGCTTGGCGACCAAGTGGTGGCCGATCTCACGCCAGGCGGCGACCACCGCACCGACCGCTGCCAGCACGGCCAGCACCACCCCGATGCGCACCACCCACACGGGTCCGAACATCGCCGCAAAGGACAGCAGGGCTCCGACGGCCAGGATCACTTGGGTGATGCGCCGCCAATTGTGCGTCTTGATCATGGATGCCTCCGAGGTGCTCACGCGCACAGCGTACGTCGGAAACTCAGCAAATCCCGGCTGCGGCACGCCCTCGACGTGTCATCAGGATGACAATTGATCGTCGCCCTCGTCCTGGGGCGTACGGCATGCCTTCTCCAGGCCTCGCCCAGCGAATACCAGCCCCAGGCAGCAGAGGGCCGCGAGCAGGGAGTTGATCACTCGCTCACGCGGTGTCGCCGCCTCGAAGCGGCCGATGAACATCAGTCCGTACGCGAGGGAGAAGCCGCCGATGACGGCGCCGGCCAGGGCCGTCGCCTTGCCGAGCACCAGCAGCGACACCGCCCTCGACGGCTCGATCCATCGCCGATCTCGATGGATCCGGCGTCGGGTCGCGACGGCGGTCACCACGACGAAGATCAACACGAGCGCGAGCACCACAGGAGTGGTCCACGGCACGGTGGGTGGCACGAGGTCGAGGCTTCGCGACGCCACCACAACCAACCATCCGAGGGCACCGCTGATCACAGCCGTCCAGAGGAGGGTTCGCCACCGGGTCACCCGGACCGTACCGGCGTTCGGAGGTGGAGGTGATGCCGGAGAGCGCGGCACCAGGTTCAGTCCTCGATGAGGAGATCGTTGCGCCGGACGATGCCAGTCAGGTCCACCTCGGCCACCATCTCCGAAACACTGCCCTGGCCAGGAATCGCACCAGTCGGATCGACCTCAGCCCACGGCACCAGCACGAACGCACGATCATGCGCGTACGGATGCGGCAACCGCAGATCCTCCTGATCGGTGACGGTGTCACCGACGATGATCAGGTCGACATCGAGCGTCCGCGGAGCATTGCGCTCGGCGCGCACGCGGCCGAAAGCGTCCTCGATGGCCAGGGCCCGTTCGAGCAAAGTTCGCGGTTCGAGGGTGGTCTCGGCCACCACGACCATGTTCAGGAAGTCGGGGGAATCCTCGGGGCCGCCGACGGCGCTGCTCTCATACACCGACGACTTGTCGACAACGATCACATCGGGAGTGTCCGCCAGTGCGGAGACGGCACCTTGCAGGTTGGCCAGCCGGTCGCCGAGATTGGAACCGATGGCGTACACGACCTTCTTCAACGGCTTCATCCCGCTGAGAGTGTCGGCATCAATGGCATAGGGGTTCGGACTGCTCATGGTCTGCTCCTAGTCAGGGTGACCGAAACGTCAGCCACGTCGACGGGCATGGGCGCCTGAGGCTTGTGCACCGTGACCTGCA
>JAKDKP010000709.1 GCA_030453285.1 Propionibacteriales bacterium | reverse complement strand
GGCCGGGGCGCCCTGGTCGGCTATCTGCCGGTCGGTTATCCCGATGTGGCCACTTCCCTCGATGCCATCCGCGCCCTCACCGAAGGCACCCAGGGACGGGGCGTCGATCTGGTCGAGGTCGGGATGCCCTACTCCGATCCGGTGATGGACGGCCCGACCGTGCAGCGCGCCGGCACCCGCGCCCTCGCTCGGGGCGTACGCACCCGCGACATCTTCGCTGCCGTCGAGGCAGCCACCGCCGGTGGCGTACCGGCGGTCGTGATGACGTACTGGAACATCGTCGAGAGGTACGGCGTCGACGCCTTCTCCCGCGATCTCGCCAACGCCGGCGGGGCTGGGCTGATCACTCCCGACCTGACTCCCGACGAGGCCGAGGGCTGGTTCGCCGCCTCCGATGCCCATGGCCTGGATCGGATCTTCCTGGTCTCCCCGTCCTCGACCGACGACCGTCTGCGGAGCACGTTGGCTGCCTGTCGAGGCTGGGTGTACGCGACGGCCGTGATGGGGGTCACCGGGGCCCGTGCCGAGGTGAGCTCGCGTGCTCCCGAACTGGTCGCGCGCATCCGTGCCGTCGACGAAGGCATTCCGGTCGGTGTCGGATTGGGGGTGTCCAATGGCGCCCAGGCGCGCGAGATCAGCCAGTACGCCGACGGCGCCATCGTCGGCTCGGCCCTGGTCAACACCTTGCTGCGCGCCGACGACGCAGGCACACCGGGGGACCTGACCGCGCTGCGTGCATTGGTCGACGAGTTGGCCACCGGCCGTGGCCAGAACTCCTGAATGCAGGGGGAACCTTTGCCGGGCGCGAGGTGTTGAACACTCGTGAGCCTCTCCAAGTGCGTACCGCTGCTGATGGCGGCGGTCCTGCTGGCTGTCGGCTGCGCCGCACCCACGGCACCAGACAATCCTGGCGAGGTGGTCGTCGGTGATGAGGGCAGGCCCAGCGAGTTCCGTGGGACCAAGCTGGATTCCCCGTACGAGGTGCCTGACACGGTGCTCACCGACTCCTCGGGACAGTCGTACAATCTGCGCACCAGCCCGTCGAAGCCAGTCACGTTGATCTTCTTCGGCTATACCAATTGTCCCGATGTGTGCATCGGTGTGCTGTCCGACGTGGCGACGGCACTCAAACGCAGCGACCCCCAGGTGCGTGACCAGATCACCGTCGTCTTCATCACCACCGATCCGGCCCGGGACAACCCGCAGGCGATCCGGGACTACCTCGAACGGATCGACCCCAGCTTTGTCGGGCTCACCGGCAACCTGGACACGATCAAGGGAACCGCGGGTCAATTGGGCGTCGCCATCGAGGGACTCAAGAAGCTCCCGTCCGGTGGATACGAAGTGGGGCACGGGGCCCAGGTGATCGGAGTCGATTCCGCTGACCGTGGTGTCGTGCTGTGGACCACCGGCACCGCCGTTGGTGACCTGATGGCCGATTTCGCGACCCTGGTGGCCCAGGCATGACCGTTGCCGAGGACGAGACAGCCGGGGTGGGTTCACGTGTGCAACCCTGGGCCTCGCTGCTGGTCCGGCTCGCGCTGGCGGCGGTGCTGATCGCCGCAGGCGTGTTGAAGGTCGTCGACCCTCCGCAGGCCGTTCAGGCCGTTGCGGCGTACGAGATCGTGCCAGCCGCGCTCACCCCGGTGGTCGGCTTTGCGCTGCCGTGGCTGGAGATCGCTCTGGGTCTGCTGCTGGTCGTCGGATTGGCGACGCGGGTGACCGCCGCCATGACGGCCGTGCTGATGGTGGTCTTCATCATCGGTGTCGGCTCGGCCTGGGCGCGTGGCCTCA
>JAKDKP010000708.1 GCA_030453285.1 Propionibacteriales bacterium | reverse complement strand
CATCCCTCGACGCCCCCGGTGCACTCCTGACTCCGTACTGGCTGCCACTCAACACAGAGTCACCGGCGGCTGAACCGTTGCAGGTCAGCGCAACCCGGCATCCAACTTGGCATAGCGCTCACTGAGCGTCGTGCGTCCGGGAGCCAGCTCCGGCATCTGCCGGACCAGATCTCGTACGACGTCGGGCGCCTGGGTGAGCGCGGTGTCCACCTCGTCCGCCACGGCAAGACTGGCGTACGCGGCAGCGCCCAGGAGGTGCGGATGCTGATGTCCGGTGGGCAGCAGATCCAGATGCAGATAGGCCGAGGAGGCAGCGAGGGATGCCGATCGGGCGGCGGCCGCAGCGGCCGGATCGCTGGCAGCCATCGCTGCCCGATGCGCACCCATCGACCAGACGCGCAGTCGATGGACACGGGGGCCACCGTCGGCGAAGGTGCGGATCGCCTCCACCGCGGTGCGTGGCCGGTCGTCTCCGGGAGCGGCGGCCTCGTAGATCGGCAACGCACGGGCGGCCGATCCCGCAGCCCAGCCGGCCACGGTTCGCAGGAGAGCCAGGTCGACTGCATGGACGACCATGATCAGCGCCGCTCGACGCGGCGACGGTCATCCTCGTACGCAGCCCGCAGCAGTGCTGGCATGAGCGCCAAGGAGGCCGCTCCGGGATTGACCACGGCCACCCACCCCATTGCCCCGTACCCGGGATGGTCGATGATCACGTCCTCGGTGGCCGGATCGGTGGCGGCTCCGCCGGTGAGGTCGGTCCGGCGCCGAGCCCCGACATGGATGTTGAGCCGCCAGCGCCCCTCGGGATCGAGTCGGGACTGCTGGTCGTCGGGGTAGTCCTTGGTGACGATGGTGGCGAAGGGCTGCCGGTTGGTCGGCACCTTGCCGTCGGGTGCGTAGTAGAAGAAGTGGTCGCCCCACGCGAGTTCGGGGAACTGGCTCCCCTCGGTGGGCGCCAACTCCAGGATGCCGTCGTACGAGCGAAGTTCGTCGAGGATCTGTTGCATACTCATGGTTTGAGTATGAGGTTGACGTACCTGTGGAGGGTTTGGATGGCCAGTACCGCCGAGATCGCGCGCGCGGCCGGCTGCTCGGTGCAGCAGGTCCGGCGCCTCGAAGAGCTTGGCGTGATCCCACCAGCCCGTCGTCGACCGAACGGGTACCGCGTCTTCGACGATGTCCATCTGGTGGCCGTACGGGCCTATCAACAGCTCAGCCTGGCGATCGGGCCAGTCGATGCACGACCGGTCATGCGAGGTGTCCTGGCGGGTCCAGACACCGAAGCCGGTGTGATGATCAACTCGGTGCATGTGCGACTCGCCGGGGAACGCGACGACGCGCTCGCGGCGCAGCGAGCCCTCGCCCTGATCACCGCCGAGGCCGGCGGAGAGGCTGCAGCGACCGATGAGGACACCTTGTCGATCACCCAGCTCGCCGAGGCTCTGGGCGTACGGACCTCCACGTTGCGGCATTGGGAGCGCGAGGATCTGGTCCATCCGGAGCGGGTGACCAGTCTGGCCGTACGCAGTTATCCACCCGCCGCCGTACGGGAGGCACGGATCGCCGCGGCCCTGCGGACCGTCGGCCATCCGGTGCCGGCGGTCCGGGCCACCCTGCAGTCGATCCGTCGACTCGAGGACCTGACCACACCGACCCTCGCGATCCGCGCTCACCTGGCCGTGATCGACCGTCGCATCCTGGCCCTGCTGGCCGCCGGTACCGAGCTTGTTGTCCTGATCAACCCCGATCCGGGGCAAAACCGGTAAGCATGGAGCCCAGGCCGGAAATGGT
>JAKDKP010000707.1 GCA_030453285.1 Propionibacteriales bacterium | reverse complement strand
CACCTCCTGCAGACCGATCACCTCGGCGCCGGCGGTGGTGATCTCGCCTGCAATCCGCTCAAGGCTCAGCACGCCGTCGGTGCCGGCGGCGTGATGCATGTTGTACGACATCACCCGCAGCTCCCGCTCCCGGGGGCTGGTCTCGGCGTTGGCCGGAATGATCATGGTGGCGGTGGCCAGGACGGCGGTGGCAACGGCAGCGATCAGGCGCTTCAACATGTCGAACTCCTCCAGTGGGTGGACCTGTCTCCACCTCACCATCTCAGGCCGATCAGCGACAGGACTGTGGGTGCATTCTTGCGACGTGGTCTGGCGCGGGAAGGATCAACCGACGTGTGATCGGGAGGCACGCGGGCTGGTTAGCATCGATCGTGTGACGATGAACGGATATGACAAGCCAAGTGTTGCCCGGATCTATGACATCAAGAACGGCGGGCGGGCGGACTTCGACTTCTATCTCTCCCTCGCCCATGAGTTGAGTCGGGGCGTCGACGGCTTCGCGGTGCTCGACGTGGGCTGTGGCACTGGAGCGCTCGGTGTGGAGCTCGCTCACTCCGGACATCGGGTGACCGGGGTCGATCCAGCTGAGGCGATGCTGGAGATGGCCCGGACTCGACCCGGCGGTGATGGGCCGACGTGGATCCACGGATATGCCAAGGATGTCCCTGACGCCAGCGCCGATCTGGTGATCATGACCGGGCATGTCGCCCAGTACTTCGTCACCGACGGCGCGTGGGCCACGGTCCTGCGGCACGCGCACCGGGCGCTGCGCGCTGGGGGCCGGATTGCCTTCGAGAGCCGCAATCCGGGAAATCGAGCATGGGAGCGCTGGACTCGCGACAACACGACACGAACACTTCCCCATCCCGACGGTGGCCATTTCACCTGCTGGGTCGAATCGCTCGAGGTCAACGAAGATGCGCCCGAAGGGGTGATCGAGACGCACCGCGGCATCACCGTCCACCCGGACGGCACCCGCTCCGGCGACGACACCTCCGAGACGCTCATCCTGCGCCGACTGGATCGTCTGACCAGCAGCGTTGAGGCCGCGGGCTTGACGATCGAGCACGCCTACGGCGACTGGTCCCGCGGACCTGTCACCGAGACGGGCATCGAGCACATCCTCATCGCCCGCCGCGACTAGGCTGCACGGCGTGAGTGATCCCCTTCGTCAGCTTCCGCCGCCGGTGGCCGGAACGCAGCAGGGGACTCAGACACCGCCGCCGGGATACCCGTCGCTCGGGCAGCCCCAGCCGGTGCCGAGCCCGTACGGGCACCATCCGCAGGCAGCTCCGGGATCGGCGGGTCGACCACTCGCCCAGCCACGATCGCCCGCACTGCCACGATCGCCCGAACTGGCCCAGCGGCCGCTGGTGGTCGGACTGGCGGTGTGCATGAGCACCACCGCGGCGATGTTGTTCGTGTGCGCCTTCGGGTTCATCTGGATGGTGGCGCTGGTGATGCGTGACACCTTCGACTACAACGATCCCGTCGAGGGCGTGTTCTATCACATGGCTGAGCGACTTCACCTCAGCCTGATGCAGGGCCTGCTGCTGCCCCTGCTCGCTTTTCCGGTGTTGACCGTGGTGGCCGGGTTCCTGCTGCTGATCCGACGGGCCTGGCCGCGGCTGGTGTATTCCCTGCTGGGGGTGGCCGCACTGGGCTGGTCGTCGTACTGGCTGCAGAACGACCTACGCCTGTGGGCGCCGCCGGCGCTCTACATCGTGTTCTGCATTCTGATCGTGTGGCACCGATCATCCAACCGTTGGTACGACGACCAGTTGGGAAATGAGCCG
>JAKDKP010000706.1 GCA_030453285.1 Propionibacteriales bacterium | reverse complement strand
CCCCGTCCCCACTCGTTCGTTGAGCAAGCGAAGACTCCGCCTCCCCACTCGTTCGTTGAGCAAGCGAGGAACGAGCGCGTCGAAACGTCTCGTCGGTGTTCATGCCGTCCCGGCCGGTCGCTGCCGGGGTCACCTCAGGGACCTCCTCTGCAGCCGATCCCACCTCGGTCGTGCGGATGTCCTCGGTCACTGGTCCTCCTCGGGCTCATCGCCCAGGTCGGTCGTCTGATCCATCTGTGCGGACGACTCTGATCCGTCCCCAACGTCAGCATCAGCATCAGCATCAGCATCAGGCGGATTGTCGAACTCATCGGAGATCGTCACGTCGGCGCCCTCGCTGCCGGTCCACCGGATGGTCAGTTCACCGAGCGGGGTGAGCTGCTCGAACGAGACGACCTGCTCCCGGAACAGCTCGAGCAGGGCCAGGAACCGACACACGGTGGTCACCCGGTCCGGTGAATCTCCGACCAGAGACCGGAAGGTGAGGGTTCCGCTGCGTCGCATCCGATCCACAACGACCTGGGCCTGTTCCCGTACGGTCACCGTCGAGGTGTGCAGATGGGCCAGGGAGACGGTGTCCTCGATCTTGGGTGTCATCGCCCGCGCCGCGAGTTCGGCGAACCGGTCGACCGAGACGTGGATGGTCACCTCCGGCAGCAACCGGGCGAAGAAGTCCTCCAACCCGCCGGGGCGGGCGAATCGGCGCCCCTGGGTGTCAAGGGTTTCGGCCAGCCACCGCGACACCTCCTTGAAGGCGCGGTACTGCAGCAACCGGGCAAACAGCAGGTCGCGAGCCTCGAGCAGGGCCAGGTCTTCGGGGTCCTCGATCTCACCGCTGGGGATCAGCCGGGCGGCCTTCAGGTCCAGCAGGGTTGCCGCCACGACGATGAAGTGGGTGGTCTGCTCCAGGTCCCAGGCATCCCCGGCGGCCTTGATGTGGGCAATGAATTCGTCGGTGACCCGGCTCAGGGCCACCTCGGTGATGTCCATCTTGTGTCGCGAGATGAGCTGCAGCAGCAGATCGAAGGGGCCTTCGAAATTGTCCAGCCGCAGATGAAACCCTTGCTGCTCCGGTGACGCGGGCACAGCGAGCGCAGACTCCGGTGGCCCGGCCACACCGGCCGAGGGCCGGGTGTCGGTGTCGGGCTGGGTCACGGCTGGCGCAGCCTGGTGACCAGATCCGAGTCGGGGCCATTGGTCCGCAGATCCTCGACCGAAGCGGCAACTGCGGCCCGGACGATGCGGCCACGATCAACCGCGACGCCGTGCTCGGCGCGCAGATCCAGCCGGGTCTCCTCCAGCAGCGAGAGTTCCTCACTGCTCAGGTAGACCGTGATCTTGCCGTCATGGCGGATGCGACCACTGGGTCGGACAGCCGACCGGGGCGCCGCGACGGGAGCAGAGGTCGCAGATCCGTCCGCAGCGTCCGTGGCTGCTTCGTCCGAGGTCTCCAGCGGAGCCGACGGTCGGATGTCGATCGGCTGGTCGTCAACCCGTCCGTCGTCGAACAGTTCCGCCGTGGGCGGCAGATTCACTTGTCGTGGCACCGTGCCAACACCTCCCGGGCGAGGGTGCGGTACGCCGTGGCTCCCGGTGAGCTGGTGGCGTAGGTCGTGATGGGTTCCCCGGCGACCGTGGTCTCGGGAAACTTCACTGTACGCCGGATCACGGTGTGGAACACGTCGTCGCCAAAGGCCTGGACGACGCGCTCGAGCCCCTCACGGCTGTGCAGCGTGCGCGGATCGTACATCGTGCCGAGAATCCCGAGCACCTCAAGACCGGGGTTCAACCGATCCTG
>JAKDKP010000081.1 GCA_030453285.1 Propionibacteriales bacterium | reverse complement strand
ACGTAGCCGACAATTACCGACGCGAGAACCACGCCACTTACCGCTGCGACTCACAGTGACACTCCTGGGGAACCTCTCTGATCGTCAGAAATTGTCATTTAACCCGTTACTTATTCTACGTTGCACAGACGATACTGACGAGAGTTATTGTGACACTTCATCGAGATGTGTAGCTGTTATTCGCAAATGGCGGTACTTCTGCTGAGCTATGTGGCGGGCCATGCTGTCGCCGAGTGGTCATCCATCACGACCACCCCGCCAGGAATGCTGTCACAGCGCATGACCTTCGGGCTTCCGGTCGCCCCATACTCTTAGCATGCAAACCATGGGTGTTAATCCACGCGCCGAAACCTCGGAACTGGAGTCCGCGCGGTACAGGGTGTACTTCTGGACCGGCACCGCCTCCGATGAAGGGGAGGTGGGGCGGACGTCCATGAAGTGGTCGCGGCGGAGGCGAGCCTTGGCGAACGCACCTACACGCTGTACGCGTGCGCGCCTCGGATGGGCGCGGCCTGGTCCGCCTGGCCAGGGAGGGATCCCGTGCCCCGAAGTGGCTGATGGCATCGCTCGACGCTCTTTCCCGGGGGCGGCACCGCTGCCGCCATCGGACGCAAGGCCCATGGCGGGGTTCCCCCAACGGAGTGGGCATGCCGCTCGATGTCCCAATAGTCTTGCGATAGCCTGAACTTATGGAAATGGCCTGTGCAGATTGTGGATGTGTGGTTCAACGCGGCATAATCGTGCACGCTTGCGATCGCCATCCAGATTGTTGCTGCCGGGATGTGCCGGTCGCGCAAGTCGGTGACACTGCGGGCGAATAGCCCCCGTCGTGATGGGCGCTCAACGCGACGGCGTCGGGCGGTGCGCGACGACCCGGGGAATGAGTCGGACGTAGGTGACCATGCCGACGAGTTCGACCAGTGTCTGCGTGACCACGACGACCGCGACCAGGGACAGCGAGTCGGGCAGTGCCAGGGCGAGGGGCAGTATAACCAGGGAGTTTCGGGTCGCCCCGGAGAAGACCAACGCTCGCGTCGCCGGTGCTGCCCGACTCGCAATCCCGCAGGCACGCCAGATGGTTCGACACGTTCGAGCGCGTCAACTGGACACAGATCGCGGCCGAATCATGCGTGCCAGTGCGAACATTGTCACGCTGGGCCGCGAAGTATTGTGCTATCCCGACCATCGTCCGGATCACCGCAGGCAACTTCCGACTCGTCGACCGTTTACTCCCTCAGATCGAACGCATGCAGACCGTGAACGACCTCAACGAGTTGACACCCGAGGTTGTCAGAGGCAGCTCGGCAGGCTCTCCTTATCGGCCACTAAACGCCGCGAGAAACGTGCCATTTACCGCTGCGACTCACATTCTCGCGGCTCGGGGGCCGTTTGGGGTGTCTCGAAAAGCTTTTGGTTTTCGAGACACCTTTAGACAGAGCTCTTCCCTCGCGGAGGAGGGTGCTTTTTCGAGTCGCTACGCCTTGGGCGTGGAGACACCGCTGGTACTTACGTCAGCATCACCGACGAGTATCGCTGATCTTTATTGCGCGCGGGCAATCTAGACTCGCGCCTGCCAGATTGTAGCGGTATGGGCGTTCGCACGGCCCATCAGTCTGTGTCTCCGTCCCCGGACAGTGCTGGCGCGCCCATGTCTTCGGTCCATACTGCCGTGGCGCCGCTGTGACCGATGAGGATGGCTTGCACGGTGGTTCCTGTCGACACCACGAGAGCCAGCAGAATCAGCATGATTGGTACCCACCGCGAACCAGGACGCGCCGCGACCGGCAATTCCGACTCTCTGGACGCTGCGATTCGTGCGCGCTTCTCGCGGATGTTCCACCACAGCAGGGCACCTGCTACTACGACGAGGCCTATCACCCAGGGAAGGAGTCCGTCGGCCAGAGCGGCGTGAGTTTCGATGAGATCGTTCCCACCGACCCGCGCCTCGAGTCGCTCGCCTGATTGTGTCGAGAAGGGCACGAGAACGAGCGCGACCAGTGAGACGCCAAGCGGCAGATACCCCGCCCAACGACGGCATCGAGGCCAGACGGCCGCCAGAACGACCAGTAGTGCCGCCAGCGGAACGATCACCTCTGTCGCGTGCACGATGAACGGATGCAGGGGAAGCCCAAAGAATGTGTCGAACATGGTTCAAGGTTAGGCAGGAATTCTTCCAGGATTCTTTGAAGCGGCCATGAGCCGCGGAAGGGGCTTATTTGTCACGCCCCGTTCGCACCACATGGCCGAAAGGTCAGACGACGCCGGATGCTCCTAGGAGCACCCCCACCCCGTAGGTCGCCGCGAGTGCCAGCGCTCCGCCGATGACGACTCGCAGCGTGGCCCGCAGCCGTGAGCTGCCGCCGATCGTTGCCGACAGCGTGCCGGTGACCGCGAGAGCCATGAGAACGGCGACGAAGGTAACGGGGATGCGCCAGTCCGCTGGGGGAAGCAGGATGGCGAGCATTGGCAGGATTGCCCCGATGGTGAAAGCCGCCGCCGACGCTGCCGCCGCATGCCAGGGGCTCACGACATCGTCTTGATCGATGTTGAGTTCGATCGAGAGGTGCGCCGCTAGGGCGTCGTGCTCGGTGAGCTCAATGGCCACCTGGGTAGCGGTGCTCTCGCTCAGGCCCTTGGCCCGGTACAGGGCGGTGAGTTCGTCGAGCTCCTCGGCGGGCATGTCGCGCAGTTCGGCGCGCTCCTTCGCGATGAGGGCCTTCTCGCTGTCGCTCTGGCTGCTGACTGACACATACTCCCCGAGCGCCATCGAGATCGCGCCGCCGACCAGGCCCGCCACGCCCGCGGTGAGGATGGGACCAGTCGAGCTCGTGGCTCCGGCGACGCCCACGACGATCGCCGCCACCGAGACGATGCCGTCGTTGGCCCCCAGTACGCCGGCGCGCAGCCAGTTGAGGCGCTGCGCGATGCCTCCCCGGTGGGGTTCGTCGGCGTGCAGCGCGGGTGCGGTGTATCCATCGGTCGACATGCGCTCACTCAAGCACCGATGTCCCGGCACTTCAACGTTGGTGAGGCTAAGCGACCCGGGGAATTTCGGCTAAGAATTCTGGAAGAATTCGGGACGATTGTAGGGAGGGTAGAAGACACTCACCCGAATCGAGAACACGATGACTCTCAGAACGGCACCCACCGTCCCTGTGCGGACCCGCCGCATGGTCGACCCGGTCGACCGTACCCGGCGCATCCGGGGCCGACGTCGGAGGCGCACGGCCGACGCGATGATCGCCCTCGTCTGGGCATCGGTCGCCGCCGCCATGACCTTGTGGCTCGCCTACGGCGGTCTGAACACCGTCAGCGGCCTCGCTACCGCACTGACCGCCGCGGGCATCGTGACCGGCCTGGTCGGCACTGACCTCATCCTGGTGATGCTCGTGCTCGCCGCTCGCATCCCGGCGGTCGACCGGGTGGTCGGGCAGGACACGGCGATGGCGTTCCATCGGCAGCTCGGTAAGCCCGCGCTGTATCTGATCCTTGCCCACGGTGCGCTGCTCACCGTCGGCTACGCGATGGCCGACGGGTCGAACGTCGTCACCGAGACCATCAGCCTGTTCCAGGGCCCAGATATGGCGCTCGCCTACCTCGGGCTGGGCCTGCTCATCGCCGTCGTGGTCACCTCGGTCGTCGCGGTGCGGCGGCGCTTCGCATACGAGGCCTGGCACCTCATCCACCTGCTGAGCTACGCGGCCGTGCTCGTGGCGCTGCCGCATCAGCTGAGCGCAGGCGGTGTGCTCGCCGACGGCACCGTGCAGCGGGTCTACTGGATTGCGCTGTACGTGCTCGCCTTCGGCGCCATTGCCGTGTTCCGTTTCGCGGTGCCCGCGCTGCGCAGCGCCCGACATGGTATCCGGGTCGCTGGCGTCGAGCAGGTCGCCCCCGGGGTCGTCTCGATCCACCTCGCCGGGCGGGACCTCGACCGCCTGCAGACCGCGGGCGGGCAGTACGCGATCTGGCGGTTCTGGACCGGCGCCACCTGGTGGCATGCCCATCCGATCTCCTTCTCGGCGGTTCCTACGGCGTCGTCGGCGCGCCTGACGGTGCGCGACCTCGGCACCGGCAGTGCGGCGATCTCTCGTGTGCGCCCCGGCGCCCGGGTGTCGATCGAGGGCCCCTACGGCGTGTTCACCGAGGCGCACCGGGTGGCCCCGAAGCTGGCCGTGGTCGCGGCGGGTATCGGCATCACGCCGATCCGCTCGATGCTCGAGCACTCGACGCTACGCCCCGGCGAGGCCACCGTGCTGCTGCGCGGCAGCGATCCCTCGCAGAGCTACCTGTGGGACGAGGTCGGCGCCCTCCGCAGCATGCGCGGCAATGCGGTCTTCTCGATGATGGGCCCGCGACCGCAGGGGCTCGCCACCTGGATGTCGGTCGAGGCACTTGCCCACGGTGTCACGATCGGCACGGTTTTCCCCGATCTGCTGAACTCCGATCTCTACGTGTGCGGGCCGCAGTCGTGGATCGATCTGGTGATCCGCGACGCCCGGGCGGCCGGTCTGCCCGAGGACCAGATCCACGTCGAGAGGTTCGACTGGTGAGGGCGCGCGCACTGGCCCTCAGCATCTTGTCGTCGGCGGCCGTGCTGACCGTGGGATGGCAGCTCGGCACGCAGGGCCAGACCCCGACTGTTCCGGATGCGACAGCCACCACCACGACCACGGCTCCCAACGGCGGGTCGATGTCCTCCGCAGCGGCCGCCCCGGCGCCCACTCCGACCGCCGCCGGCAGCAGCGCGAGTGCCACAGCCCCGGCGTCGGACAGCGCTTCGGGCACATTCACCGGTACCTCCGTGCAGACCCGCTTCGGCCCGGTGCAGGTGCAGATCACCGTCGCGAACGGCAGCATCACCGATGTCACCGCGCTGCAGCTCACCGACAAGGATCAGCGCTCGGTGTCGATCAGCAACCGGGCCGCGCCGGTACTGCGCCAAGAGGTTCTGGCGGCGCAGTCGGCGAACGTGCAGGGCGTCTCGGGTGCCACCTACACCAGCGACGGGTACCTCAGCTCGCTCCAGTCGGCGCTCGACCAGGCCGGGCTCTGACCATGGGCGTGCACGTGTTCGACACCATGGGCACCATGGTGAGTCTGCGCTTCGCCGGCTCCACCGCCCCCGCATCCGTTCTCGACGAGGTCGAAGAGGCGTTCCGAGTCTTCGACGAGCGGTTCAGTTTGTATCGGCCCGACTCCGAGATCAGCAGGATGGCTCGCGGGGAGCTGCCGCTGACCCGGGCTAGTGCGGAGCTTCGCGAGGCCTATGCCGACGCCTTCGACTGGTCACGGAGCACCGGCGGCACCTTCACACCCCACCGCCCCGACGGCGTGATCGACCTCTCGGGCACCGTCAAGGCCAAGGCGATGGAGGCGGCGGCGCGGGTGCTCGAGTCGTCCGGCGAAACCGACTGGATGCTCGTGGCCGGCGGGGACATCCTCACCCGGGGCGATCTCGGCGGCCCGCCGTGGCGCGCCGGCATCGTCGACCCGGACGACCGGGGCGCGCTGCTCTGCGCTGTCGAGCTCGTCGGCCGACACACTGCCCTGGCCACCTCGGGCACCGCCGAGCGGGGCGAGCACATCTGGCGCACCGGTGACCCCCGTTCGCCGCAACGCTACCGCCAGGTGACCGTGCTGGCCGACGACATCGTCACCGCGGATGTACTCGCCACCGCCCTCGTCGCGGGCGGGCCCGACCGCTGCCCGGAGTTGATCGACCGCTTCGACATCGAGGCGATCACCGTCGACTACGCGGGGCACCTCACCGCGACACCAGGGCTGCAGAGCGCCCGGGGGCTCACGCCGATATGAGCCTCGCCGCCCCCTGTTTCCCCTATACTTCGAGTATGTCGCAGCGCGCACGCATTCTGCTCGTCGAAGACGACGCGCGCCTGGCACAGATGCTCGAGCAGCTGCTCGCAGCCGAGGGCTACGACACCGTGCTCGCCCGAGACGGCCAACGTGCCCTGCACGAAGGCCTGACGCACGAGTTCGACGCCCTCGTGCTCGACCGGGGGCTGCCGGTGTTGGAGGGGCTGGACGTGCTGTCCCGTCTCCGGGGCCGCGGCATCCTGACCCCAGCCCTCGTGCTCTCGGCGCTCGGCAACCCGGCCGACCGCGTAGAGGGCCTCGATCGGGGCGCGGAGGACTACCTCGCCAAACCCTTCGACATCGACGAGCTGCTCGCCCGCATCCGCGCCCTACTCCGCCGACACAGCAGCACAGTGCCGGTGCTGGCACTAGTGAGCGGGTCGCTCGATACGGCGAGTCGTACCGTGACGACGGGAGAGGGCGAGAACGTGACCCTCTCCGAGCGCGAGTCGCAGCTGCTCGAACGGCTCGCCCGCCGGCCGAATCAGGTGTTCGAACGGAACGGCCTGCTCGCCAGCGTTTTCCCCGATGCCGACGACCCCGGCGTGGTCGACACCTACGTGCACTACCTGCGAAAGAAGCTCGGCCGCGACAGCGTCAAGACGGTTCGCGGTATCGGGTACCGGCTCGGACCGCTGCCGTGAGAGCGCTGCGCACGGGCGACGACCTGAGAGGCGCGTCGCTGCGGCTCACCGCACAATTCACCGCCCTCCTGTTATTCATCCTGGCGATCGTCGGCACGCTCGTCTATCTGATCGTCAGCACGAGCGTGACCGAATCGAACCAGCGGGCACTTGTCGCGGCCACCCGGCTCGACTCGCCCCAGGATGCGCCGAGCGGCACCTACCTCTCCCTGGTCGACGGGCGCACCGGCGACCAACTCATCTCCTCCGACGACCTACCCGAGGGATTGCTCGACACCACGGCCCTCCAGTCGGTAGCGGCCGGCGGCGCGGACGTGCAGGAGCAGCGCACCGTGGACGGGCGCGACTACCTCCTCCTCACCACCTCCGCCACCGGGGACCGCAGCCACGACCGATTCGTGCAGGTCGCGCTCGACCTGCACGAGAGCTCCGAAGAACTGGGCAGGCTCGCGACCGCGCTGATCGCCGGCGGACTCGTCGCGGCCGTGCTCGCCTTCGCCACCGCCTACCTGATGGCCCGCCGCGCCATCCGCCCCCTGGCCGAGGCGCTCGCCCTACAGCGCCGCTTCGTCGCCGACGCCAGCCACGAACTCCGCACACCACTGACCCTGCTGACCACCCGGGCGCAAATTCTGAAACGCCGAGGCGGCAATGACCTCCCCGCAGACGTCACCACCTCCGTCGATGAAATCGTCACCGATACCCGGACGCTCACCGAGATCCTCGAAGACCTCCTGATCGCCGCCGACCCGCGAACCGTGGTCGAGCCGACCCCGGTTGACCTCAGGGCTGTCGCGGACAATGCGGTCGGGCTTCTCCGTGACGACGCAGGTCGGCGCGGCATCTCCCTCGCCCGCGCGGGCGACCCGGAACCGATCATCATCCCCGGGTCGCGTGCCGCTCTGCTGCGCCTGGTGATCGCCCTGTCGACCAACGCGCTCGACCACGCCCGCACCGCGGTGACGGTCACCGTCTCGGCGTCGAACGGGAACGCAATCGTACGCGTGACGGACGACGGTCCGGGATTCTCACCCGAGGTCGCGTCCACAGCCTTCGACCGCTTCGTCAGCAGCCGGAACGTCGACAGCACCACACGCCACTACGGACTCGGATTGGCAATAGTCGCGGAAATCGTCCAGCGCCACCGCGGTACCGTCACTATCGAACAACCGACCACCGGCGCATCCGTAACGTGCATATTCCCGCTCGCACCGGCAAAGCTGCACTCCGCTATCCGGCAAGGAGAGTAAATCTGTTCAGACCTCCAGGACCGAAATCGGACCCGAGAACGCATACGGCCGGCATGACGGCCGACCATATTTCGCGCGGCTAAAGCGCAAAACCACCGGGGGCGACCGCCAGCCGACGAACCAGCCGCAGTCTGTCTGAGGCCAGGCGAAGCGCTTCAACGAGCGTGATCGACTCGCCCTGCCGACGAGTGAGCCATGCAACAATGCCAATCA
>JAKDKP010000080.1 GCA_030453285.1 Propionibacteriales bacterium | reverse complement strand
AGGGGCGGTGAGGGCGAGGCGGATCAGCGATCGACGCCGTCGAGGTGTCGGTGGTGGATGTTCAGGTGCGGGCGCGGCAGCAGGGTCGGACTCATCACCAGCCGCTTACGCCGGAGCAGGACGAGCGCGGCGACGGCGGCCCCGAGCGCGGTCACCCCGCCACCGATGATCAAGGTCCACGGCGGCCCGAGCACATCACCGACCCACCCCAACAGAGGCGCTCCCACGGGTGTGCCGCCCATCACGACCATCATGTAGATGGCCATCACCCGCCCGCGCAGCCGTGGATCGACCGACATCTGCACGCACGCATTCGCGGCGGTCATCGTGACCACGGCGGCCAGGCCCACCAACGGCAGGGACAACCCGAAGGTGAGGTACGAAGGCATCAGGCCGGAGATCAACTCCAGCACACCGAAGGTGATGGCGGCGCCGACCACGAACCGCAGCCGTGGGGCCGAGCGGCGGCGGGCACCGATCAGGGCCCCCGACAACGACCCGACAGCCATCGCCGTACCGAGGATGCCGTACTCCTGGGCACCCTTGCCGAACTCCTGCTGGGCCATCAACGCATTCGTCATCTGGAAGTTCATCCCGAAGGTGCCGACGAAGAAGACGACCACCAGCACCAGCAGGATGTCGGAGCGCTGCCGGACATAGCGCACCCCCTCGGCGAGCTGCTTCAGCCCACCGCCGCGGGGTGCGCGCGGACTCCTGATCAACTTGCCCGCGTCCATCAGCATCAGCCCGCCGAGGAAGGCGGCGTAGGTGAAGGCGTTGGTCAGGATCGCCCACCCCGACCCCCACTGGTGGATGACCAGACCGGCGACGGCCGGGCCGATCAGGCGCGCCGTGTGGAAGGAGGCCGAGTTGAGTCCGATCGCGTTGGCCAGATGATCGGGGCCGGCCACCTCGGAGACGAAGGCCTGTCGAGCCGGTACGTCGAGGGCGCTACCCACACCGAAGAGCAGGGCCAACAGATACACATGTCCGACGCCGGCGTTGCCCGTGATCGCCAGCACGCCGAGGACCGCGGCACACACCGCCATCCAGGACTGTGAGATGTAGAGCAGCTTGCGCTTGTCGAACCGGTCGGCGAGCAGGCCGGCGTACGGGCTGAGGAAGAGGGTTGGCAGAAACTGCAGGGCCGTGGTCAGGCCGACGGCTGCCCCGGAGCCGGAGAGTTCGAGTACAAACCAGTCCTGGGCGACCCGTTGCATCCAGGTGCCGATGTTGGAGAGCAGGGCGCCGGTGACGTAGAAGCGGTAGTTGCGTTCCGACATCGCAGCGAACATCTGACTCATGCGTGGTTCACCTTCTCCAGGATCGGTACGGCCTGACGCAGGACCTCGCGCTCCTGTGCAGTCAGCTCGGCCAGGCGGAGAGCCAACCAGGCATCGCGGCGGCGGCGATCGGCAAGCACGACGGCTCGGCCGGACTCGGTCAGACTGACCACGGACCGGCGACGATCGTCCTCACCCGGTCGGCGGAGACGTGGCCGAGTTCCTCGAGGGCGTTGACGATCCGGGTCATCGAGGGAGGCTGCATCCGCTCCCGATCGGCCAGCGCACCGATCGGCAGATCGCCCTTCGTCAGCACGCTCAGCGCGGAGACCTGGTTCATCCCCAGGTCGTTGTGCTGGTCCCGCATCTGGCGCAGGCGGCGGCCCAGACGGCCGATGATCGGACGCAGCGCGGCCGCCAGTCCGGCGGTGGAACGGATGTCGGGTGCTGGTCGAGGCGACGAGGAGTGATCAACAGGCACACCTGCAGACTATTACTTAGCAAGGCTAATGACAACTGCTAAGCAATGGGGCCGCAGATCGGCCGACCATCGAGACTCGCCTGGACTTGTCCCCCCGAACCGCCGCGATGCCGCTACGGTGTCGGCGTGAACGAGAATCTTGTGGAACGAAAGTATGTGGACGCCGCGGTGGCCGCGTTCGCTGACAAGGGCTTCTTCGGTACGACGATGAACGACATCGCCGACGCCGCCGGAGTCAGCCAACCGAGAATCAGCCAGGTCTTCGATGGCAAGGAATCGGCTTTCCTGCTCGCTCATGCCGAGGCTCGTGCGATCACCCTCGAGGGCTTGCAGGGCGTCGCCTCGAAGCCGTTCGACCCAGCCAGGATCGGCAGTGCGGTACTGACCCTGTTGCAGAAGAATCGGCCAGCGATGCTGCTCGTCCTGCACGCCGCCACCGCATCGTCGGTGCCGGCCATCGGCGCCGAGTGCCGGGCCGTGATCGGCTCGATCATCACCTTGCTGATCGAGGAGTGTGGTGCCACCCCCAGCGAGGCTCGCGACTTTCTCGCCACCGGCTTCCTGTCGATGGTGCTCGCCTCCACCGAGGTCTTCGACCATCTCGACGAGCACCCCGGGCTGGGTCAGTTGGCCCGCGGCATGTCCGAGCTCGGGTCGCCAGCCGCCCGACACCCCGGTGGCCGCTCCTGACTCGTGCCCGGCCCTGACGTGGCCGGCGCTGACGTGTTCGGTCCCGTCGACAGCCAGGTTCAGACAAGCAGCTCGGCGGGCACGATCTGACCCGACTTCACCGCATCCAGCAAGAACATCGTGTCGTAGCGACGAATGTTGTCGTCAGCCTTGAACAGTTGGTTGCCCAGGTCGCGCAGTTGGGGCACCGACCCGGCAGTCACGATGACGGCGTAGTCCCATCGGCCCGACAGCAGGAAGCACTGCTGGACGGCGGGATGATTGGCCAGCCGCGCCGAAAGCCGGTCGTGGTGGTCGAGCGACTCCTCCGCCAGCGTGAGCAGCACCAATGCCTGGACCATCCGGGACGCCTTCTCGGGTGCGATGAGAGCAACGGTGCGCAGGAGCCCGGCGGCCTTGTACTTCTGCACCCGACGCTGCACCGCACTGGTGGACAGGCCGACGATCTCGCCCAGAACGTGGAGTGGGCGGTCCGCGTCGTCCTGCAGGGCATTCAGCAGGCAGATGTCCAGATCGTCCAGTGGCAGAGTGATGGAGGGCACGCACTATTTTTGCGTTGGTACGCAAACTTTGCAAGCGTTGCCCGTACGGATCACCGTACGGTCATGGTCATGGTCAACGATCAGTCCAACCACCCCAGCGATCTCTCCCTCGACCGGGCGAGGCAGGCGCGCCGCTTCATCCCCGATGTCTTCCTCGACACGCCCCAGTACGAGGACGACGGACTCAGCGCCGCCCTCGCCTGCCCGGTGACGGTGAAGGTGGAGTCGCTGAACCCCGTACGAAGCTTCAAGGGACGCGGAGTGGGATTCGCCCTGCGCGACCTGCCACCGGGGGGCACTGTGGTGTGCTCCTCGAGTGGCAACTTCGGCCAAGCCGTCGCCTTCCTCGGCCGCCTCCGCGGCGCCAAGGTGCGGATCCACACCCCGCTCCAACTGAATCCGGTGAAGCGGGCACGCATGCTCGCCTTCGGCGCGGACCTGGTCGCATCGGACGGTGACCTCGACGATGCCCGGCGGGCTGCCGTTCAGGATGCCAACACCACCGGCGCCCATCTCATCGTGGATGGGGTCGATCCCGCGGTGGCCGAAGGAGCGGCCACGATCGCCGAGGAACTCATCGGTCACGACACCTTCGACGCCATCGTGGCTCCGGTCGGCGACGGGAGTCTGATCTGTGGCCTGGCCCTGTGGCTGCGGGCACATGCGCCCCGCACGCGCATCATCGGAGTGAATCCATCCTCGACACCAGCCATGTACGAGAGCTGGCGGGCCGGTCGCCCCGTCGAGGTGGAGTCGTCGTCCGGATTTGCCGAAGGCATCTCCGTACCGTGTCCACACCCCGAGGCGCTGGCTCGGGTCACCCGCCTCGTCGATGACATCGTCCTGGTCAACGACCAGGAGTTGCGCGAAGGCATGGACCTCATCGCCACCCATCTCGCCCTGCTGGCCGAGCCTGCTGGCGCGGCCGGCATCGCAGCCATCGCCCACCGGCGCGTCCACGGAGATCGGATCGCGACGATCATCTCCGGCGCGAATCGGCATCCCTGAGCTCCCCTTGCATGAGCGTAGGACGCGACGTGCATGAGCGCAGGACGTTTGCGACGCGGTCTCGGATCGGGACGCCGCTTCGCTGTGGCGATGGGGCGCGTGCTCCAGCGCTCAATCACAGCGGCGACGGCTCGGCGCGCCCAGTGTCGGACGAAGTGGAACAGGGTCCGCCCGGGGCCACTGGCCGTCACTCGATCGCAGCCATCTCGCGGCAGATGGCGGCCAGCTCAAGAGCAGACTTGAGGTCCGGCAACCTCAGCGCGGCGTGACCTTCCCGCCGGAGGTGCGGAAGACCGTCGCCTCCCGAGTGGGCTTGGTGCTGCCGGGCCAGGTGGCGTCCTGCTCGACCACCATCAGGCGTTCTATCGGGCGTTGCCCTCAACCTCCTGACCCGCCACGTCTACCGGTTGTCGTCTGAGCCGCCCGGGTCTTCGCGGTGGACAGCTTGGCGGCACGCTCCTCGGCTTCCAACATCTCGGCCTGTTCGCCGGAGACGGCCTCGCCCCGAGCAACCATGCCCGAGGTGTCGGACAGCGGCACCTGCTTGAGGAGCAGAGCCAACACGAAGGCGAGGACGATGAACGGGATCAGGTACCAGAACACCGGTGCCAACGAATCGGCGTACGCAGCAACGATGCCGTCACGCACCGCCGGCGGCAGTGTCGCCATCACTGAGGGGTCGAGGGTCGAGGTGGCCCGTCCGGCCTCGGCGGACGAGGCACCGGCCCCGGTGAAGACCGCAGTGAGCTTCTCGGACAGGTTGTTGGTGAAGATCACCCCGAAGATGGCCACCCCCAGCGAGGCACCGACCTCCCGGAAGTAGTTGTTGGTGCTGGTGGCGGTTCCCACCATGTCGGCACCGACGGCGTTCTGCACGACCAGCACGACGACCTGCATGATCAGACCCAGGCCGGCACCGAAGACGAACAGGAAGACGCAGATCAGCCAGAGTGGGGTCTGGGCTGCCAAGGTGGTCATCGCCAGCATGGCGATTCCGGTGAGGAACGTGCCGACAATCGGGTAGATCTTGTACTTGCCGGTCTTGGTGATCGCCATCCCCGAGGCAATGGAGGTGCCCATCAGCCCCACCATCATGGGCAGCATCAGCAGCCCGGAGCCTGCCGCGGACGTCCCCGAAGCCATCTGCAGGAAGGTGGGCACGAAGCCGATGCTGGCAAACATGGTCAGACCAAGGGTGAGCCCGATGGCGGTAGCGGTGATGAACACCCTGTTGGTGAACAACGACAACGGGATGATCGGATCCTCGGCCCGCTTCTCCACGATGATGAACGCGATGACGGCGACCAGCAGCCCCGCACCCCACATCCAGGTTGAGACAGCACCCCAGCCACGGTCGGCGCTACCCCCGAAGTCGGTGAAGAAGATCAAGCAGGTGGTGGCGATCGACAGGAACACCACCCCGGCGACGTCGATCGCCTTGGTCGCCTTCTTGTTCGGGACGGTCAAGGTGAACCAGGCGATCGCGAAGGCGGCGATGCCGAAGGGAATGTTGATGTAGAAGGCCCAGTGCCAGGTGAGGGTGTCGACGAACAGGCCACCCAGCAGCGGACCGGCGACGGCCGAGAGGCCGAAGATGGCACCGAGGGGGCCCATGTACTTTCCCCGTTCGGAAGCGGGGACGATGTCGGCAATGACGGCCTGGGACAAGATCATCAGACCACCGCCACCCAGACCCTGCAGTGCCCGGAAGAACACGAAGACCCAGAAGGTGCCGGCGAAGGCTGCCCCGAGGGAGGCGAGGGTGAACAGCGCGATGGCGATCAGGAAGAGGCGTCGCCGACCGAGGATGTCCCCGAACTTCCCGTAGATCGGCATCACGATGGTGGTGGCCAGCAGGTACGCGGTGGTGATCCAGGCCTGGTGTTCGACCCCGCCGAGATCTCCGACGATGGTCGGCATCGCGGTGGAGACGATGGTCTGGTCGAGGCTGGAGAGCAACATTCCGGCGATGAGGGCGGAGAAGATGATCCAGATGCGTCGTTGGGTCAGGGCGAGAGGCTTGGTGGCCTTCGACGGAGCGAGTGCGGTCATGAGAGTTTCCTTGCGTGACAGGGATGTCGGCGCACTGCTGTGCCGACCAGAAGTGAGTTGTTGTCGGACGCCGGTCCATCACCGGCCGGTGGCCCGCTGCGTTGCAGGCGTCCTGCTCAGGCCCGGAAGAACCGGGCGGCGTTGTCGAAGATGTCGGTGACGATGTCGGCGAACCGTGCTTGTGCCTGAGCCGGCGTCTCGGTGTCGGCGCCCTCGTCCAGCGACTGGTGCTGCGACTCCTCCCGGCCGTCCAGGTGGCCGAAGAATCTCTCGAATGCCGAGGTCATCAGGTGGGAGGCCAGGGCCGACGCGGTCTGGGCTAAGGGATCGTCGACCGAGGTGCCCTCGCGTTCGGCGATCAGCTCACCCAGCCGGCGTTGCCGGCTGCGGGCCGACTCGATCATCCGTTTCATCAGTGCTGGTTCGGCCTTCATGATCTCCATGAACGCGTACATGTCGGCCCGTGGCACGCCCATGGTGGAGAACCCCTGGATGATCAGGGTGCGCACAGCGTCCTGCAGGGGCACCTGGTCCATCGATCCTGCGGCGACAACAGGACCCGAGTCCAGGAAGGCCTGCGTGAAGGGCTGCAGCGGATCGGTCAGTCGTGCCCCCAGGATCACGTCCTCCTTGGTGGCGAAGTAGTTGAAGAAGGTGCGCCGGGAGACCCCGACGGCCGCACACAACTCCTGAACGGTGAACCCGTTCAGCCCTCGCTCAGCGGTGAGCTTGCGAGCCTGCGCCGTGAGCGCACGGTAGGTCTCCTGCCGCCTGCGCTCCCGTACGCCGCTGGGCTTGATCTCGCGAACTTCCGTTGCACTATCGTTCATGTAGTGCATGTTTGCACTTTGATGCCAGGAGTGCAAGTCCTATGGTCAGCCGCCGGTGACGAGATCCAGGATCGGCCCCTGGACGAAGTAGACGACGAAGGCGACGAAGACGACCCACAGCAGGGGGTGCACCTTGCGCGCGTTGCCCTTGGCGACCTGCAGCACGACGTGGGTGATGAAGCCGACACCGATGCCGACGGTGATCGAGTACGCGAACGGCATCAGCGCCATGCACAGGAAGGCCGGCAGAGCCTCGGTGATGTCGTCCCAGTTGATCTTGGTGACCTGCCCGATCATCAGGAACCCGACGAAGACCAGCACCGGCGCGGCAGCCTCCGAGGGCACCACCTTCACCAACGGGGCGAAGAACATGGCGAGCAGGAATCCGGCACCGGTGATCACCGACGCCAGTCCCGTACGGGCCCCGTCGGCCACACCTGCGGTCGACTCGACGTACGCGGTGTTGCTGGAGACCGAACCGAGACCGCCGGCGGCGGCCGCGGCAGAGTCGACCAGCAGGATCGGGGTGAGGTGCGGCGGGTTGCCCTTCTTGTCCAGCAGATTGCCCTCGGCGCCGACGGCCACCACGGTGCCCATGGTGTCGAAGAAGTCGGCCAGCAGCAGGGCGAAGACCAGCATCACCGCGGTCATCACGAGCCTGGGATCACTGAACGCGCCCAGCACGTCGACCCGACCGATCAGGCCGAGATCGGGGACCGCGACGACGTCGGTGATCTTGGGATCGTTCAGCATCCACCCCTTCTCGTTGGTCTCCGCGGCGTACGGCCCGACCTTGGCCACCGCTTCGATCACCAGAGCCGCGACCGTGGCGACCAGGATGGAGATCAACATCGCCCCGGGCACCTTGCGCGCGGACAGGATGATCAACAGCAGCAGCCCGAAGACGAACACCAAGATCGGCCAGCCCGCCAGCGATCCGTTGACCCCGAAGCTGACCAGGGGGCTGCCGGGCCGAACAATGCCGGCATCAACCAACCCGACCAGACAGATGAACAGACCGATACCGGCGCTGATCGCTGCCCGCAGGGATGCCGGCACGGCACGAAACACCGCGGTCCGGAACCCGGTCAGCACCAGGACGAAGATCA
>JAKDKP010000705.1 GCA_030453285.1 Propionibacteriales bacterium | reverse complement strand
CTGCACGATCCGGTATGCACTCAGCGAATTGACCTCCGAGAACAGCCCATCATCCAATGCGCCGACCACCTCGAAGTGGACGGTGCGCGCACTGCGGCGCGTGTTCTCCACCAGCTCGGGGATCCTGCTCGCCGTCGGTTGGGGGGCGAGATCGCGGGAGCTGTCCTCCTGACGCAGGACCTGCAGCAGACCGCGCATCTCGACCAGGGCCTCACGTGCCGAGGCGGTGATGTCGTCGAGTTCGGCCACCACCTGCGGCGACACATCGGGGATCCGGTACTGCACGGTCGACGCCTGGATCGAGATGATCGACAGGCTGTGCGCCACCACATCGTGCAACTCGCGGGCAATGCGGCTGCGCTCCTCGACGACCTGACGGCGTTCGGTTTCGGCTTCGGCTCGATGCTGCTGTTCCAAGGCCCGACTGCGGCTGGAGACCCACTGCCGTACGACGATGCCGAAGGCGATCACCAACGCCAGGATCGAGGCGAAGCTGACCAGGGTGCTGCCGATCGGGGGGGCGTCGGCGAACAGACGCAACAGCATGCCCCACAGGCCGGCGAGCAGGATCGCCCCCGCGGCTGCGCTCACCGGCAACGGCCACGGTTCGCGTACGGCCAGCACCAGGCAGGTCAGCGTGACAATCAGCAACGAGACCACCGGCACCGGCCAGGGCAGGCCATGGGCTCCCTCGGTCAGTGGCACGGTGGCGGCGATGCTGATCGTGGACGCCGCCACCGCCAGCCACGGCCGGGTCAGGGCCAGCAGCAGGCTGGCGGAGTGCAGGGCAGTGATCAGGAAAGCGATCGGGACCTGCACCCCGTACAGCGAAGGGAGGAGGGAGGCGTTCAGGGCGGTCAGCACCACCGCGGCGATGATCACCAGGACGAGCAGCCAGCGTCCCGACATCAACGGTGCACCGGGTTGGGGCATCACCGCGTCGAACCAGCCCGGTCTACGCGGGAGGCGGCGCGTGGCGCTGCGCTTCATGGAATCAACCTCTGCAAGGCTTCGTGGGTCGTGGTGCGGGTCGAGCCGTCCGGTGTCAGGAGCGATCGTTGGTGAGGAACACTCGGGCGACGGATGCGTCGATCCCTGCCATCGTACGGATCACGAACGGTGTGGTCAGCACCATGATCGCCCCGACGATGAAGTTCAGCATCGAGTTGGCCAGGTGGGCCGAACCGGGCAGCAGGAGTCTGAGTTGATCACGCAGCAGCCCGGCCAGGCCCTCGTCGGACGGCAGGAACAGACCCCAGATGATGTACGTCAACCCGCCCAGTCCACCGACCAGCCAACTGACGGAGATCGAGAAGGTCGTCACCCGCAGCGGAAAACTGATCACGGTGCCGTGCAGCAGCTCGGCCCACAGTTGCGGATCGGTCAGGGTGCGCAGCAGGCGACGCGAAGACCCGTGCGAGGCGTACGTCGGTGCCGGCACCGGGCTGCCCTGCCAGGCGGCCAACAGGCGGCGGTTCTCCCGGGCGAAGGAGGAGGACATCAACAAGGCCATCGCCAACACGGCGAGACCGATGACGATGACCGCGGTGCCGACCCCGACGCTGAAGAGGATGATCAACAGGATGAAGCTGATCACCGAGATGACGAAGCCGGGAATCAGGTAGGCGAGGTCGTGCGGAACCGAATGCAGGGGAGAGTCTCCGCGTTCGGCCGGCCGAGAGGATTCCGGCACGGGATCCGGTGTGGTCCGTACCGTAGGCTCGGGATCGAGAAGTGCGGTGCTGAAGCCGGTGGGCTCGAGACGTGTGGACATGACCCGAACGCTACGGATGCGCCGGCGCCGGCACA
>JAKDKP010000704.1 GCA_030453285.1 Propionibacteriales bacterium | reverse complement strand
CCCACCCATGTGGCGCTGGTGATGGACGGCAACGGGCGCTGGGCCAAGCAGCGCGGGCTCCCTCGCACTGAGGGGCACACCCGTGGCGAGAGTTCACTGTTCGACGTGATCGAGGGCGCCATCGAGGCCGGGGTGAAGTACCTCTCGGTGTACGCCTTCTCCACCGAGAACTGGAAGCGGTCCCCCGACGAAGTGCGCTTCCTGATGGGATTCAACCGTGAGGTGATCCGGCGCCGCCGTGATCAGCTGGACGCGCTCGGGGTGAAGGTGCGCTGGGCCGGGCGCCGCCCCAAACTGTGGAAGAGCGTCATCTCCGAACTCGAGGACGCCGAACGCCGCACCATCGACAACAACACCCTCACGCTGCAGTTCTGCGTCAACTACGGCGGCCGCGCCGAAATCGTCGACGCCGCCCGCGCCATCGCCGAGCAGGCCAGAGCGGGCATCCTCGACCCCTCCCGCTTGAACGAGAAGAAATTCCGCGAGTTCCTCGACGAGCCCGAGATCCCCGACGTCGACCTCTTCGTGCGATCCTCCGGCGAGCAACGCACCTCCAACTTCCTGGTCTGGCAGGCCGCGTACGCCGAAATGGTGTTCCTTGATCAACTCTGGCCGGACTTCGACCGCCGCGACTTCTGGCGAGCGCTGGAGCTCTATCGCGATCGGGACCGCCGCTTTGGTGGTGCCGTGCCCAACCAGAGCAGCGGTGGGTGACTACGGCACACACCTCCACTCCGTGCTGGACACGCTTCGGCGCGCTCGTTCCTCACCCACTCAACAACCGAACAGGAGCGGCGCGAACGGCACGGTGCCCAGCGCAACGCACGAGACGACGCAGGACGATCAGTCGCGCAGCGGCTGCCACCGCGTGCGGGCGTCGGCCGTCGCCCAGGGTGCTCCGGCGGCGAGATAGCCCGCACCGGGACCGCCGTCCGGTCGGCGTGTGGCGCCAGCCACCAGGGCGTGGATGTTGTTGATCATGGGGTACGCATCGACGCCCGTACCGCGCCAGGTCACGTACGCTCCGTCGATCGGCGTCGGAGGTGGCGCCTCCTGGATCGCTTGCAGCACACACATGAAGGCGCCCGTTCGGGCCAACGGTGACAGCAGTGGGACACCGGAGGTCAGATGATCAAGCACGTTCTCGACGGTGTCGATGCGCCCCAGGGTCTCGGTGGTGGTGGCACCGTCGATGGTGGTGGTGAGGATGTCGCTGCGGTAGTCGAAGGTCAGGCTGCCTCGTTCGCCGTACACCGTCACCAGGGGTGGATCGTCCGATCCCGATGCCACCGTCAGGGCACAGGACACCGGAACTCCGGACGACTCGATGCCGATCCAGGAGGTGTCGTCGCTTTCGATGTCATGGGCGCGGTACAGCTCGGTCGTCACCGCATGGAGATCGGTGATCAGCTCGGTCTGGGCCAGTTGCAGGGCTGCCGCCACCGAGTGCGCCAGTGGATTGGTCACCACCCCATCGGCGACCACGACGTCGCCCATCCGACGGCGCCCGGCCCACGGTGAACGGTCGTAATAGGCGCGATCGCGGGACCAGCACCCGACCGCGGTGATCAACTCGACACGTCCGATCGCACCGGACGCCATCAGGTGTCGGATTCTCGGCAGCACCTCCGATCCGGCAGCCTGGAAGCCGACCTGGACGGATCGTCGGAGTTCCTCGGCCACCGAGACCAGGTGGGTGAACGAGGTGAGTGACTCGACCGGCGGCTTCTCCAGGTAGACGTGCGAGCCCGCCCGCATCGACTGCTCGGCGAGGGCGGCGTGGGTGTTGATCGGCGTGGAGATGATCATGAC
>JAKDKP010000703.1 GCA_030453285.1 Propionibacteriales bacterium | reverse complement strand
GACAACCCGATGACGGTGGCACCGGCACTCACCCACACCCCAGCGCCCGGCCAACTCGATCGCCGGCGCGAGGCGATGACGATGGCAAAGAGGATCGCGGTGATGCCGACCGGTTGAATGATCATGATCGGGGCGAGGGTCAACCCGACGATGTGAAAGGCGGCCCCAAGCCCGACCAGTGCCATCCCGATCACCCACCCCGGCGTACGGACCAGGTGCACCAGCCGTCGCCAGCCCACGAACCTGCTGTGGTGATCACCGAAGTGATCAATGGTCGAGTCGACGGCATCATGCTGGAAGACCGCGGCGTAGGCATTGGCGAGGGAACCGATCACGGCGAACGCAATGGCGAGTCCGAAGGTCAACTTCGCCCCTCTCCCGGCCAGATCCGATCGTCACGGTGTTCACAACCCACTCCACCGGCCTCTCACCGGCCCGGCCAACTCTAGGGCGGCGCGGCACCCCTGCAAGACTGCAGGTCGTTGCGTCGTCGATGTTCAGGGGAGAGTCATGGAAATCCACCTCGTCCGCCATGGGGAAACCGAGTGGAGTGCCAATGGTCGGCACACCTCGATCACCGATCTCGACCTCACCGAACGTGGTGTGGCGCAGGCACGAGCGCTGCATGGACGACTCGATCTGGCGAAGATGGACCTGGTGTTGTCGAGTCCCCGCCTCCGCGCCCGCCGCACCGCCGACCTGGCTGGCATCGGGGAGGACCGGCTGGAGTTCACCGAGGAGCTCGCTGAGTGGTCCTACGGGCAGTACGAAGGCCTCACGTCGGACCAGATTCGGCAGAGCGACCCCGACTGGACGATCTGGACCGGGCACACCCCCGGAGGCGAGACCGCCGAGCAGGTGACCAATCGCCTGCAGAGCCTGATCGACCGCCTGCGCCAACGTGAGGTCGAACAGGTGCTGTGCTTTGCGCACGGCCACTCGCTGCGCGCGCTCACCCTGACCTGGCTCGGACTCGACTTCGCCGTCGGGGAGCAGTTCCCACTGGACACCGGGTCGGTCTCGGTGCTCGGCGACCACAAGGACCAGCAGTCCCTGCTGTCGTGGAACGTGGGTGTTGCCGATGCGGATCGGTAGGGTGTCGCTCACACGATCGGAGAGGGGACGGCCATCAAAGCAGAACCTGCCGCACAGCTGAGGCTGCTCGACCTGCAACAGGTCGACAGTGAACTCGTCCAGTTGCAGCATCGCCGCAAGAACCTGCCCGAGCAGGCCGAGTTCCTGTCGCTGCGCGGACGACACGAGGAGATCAGTGAGGACCTGACCGCGGCCCACACCCGGTCGGCAGACCTTGAGCTCGAGCAGGCCAAGGCTGAGAGCGACCTGGCTCCCGTACGGGAACGCAAGGTCCGCAACGAGAAGCGGATCGCCGACGGATCTGTGGCTGACCCCAAGGCGTTGTCGACGATGATCGAGGAGGTCGAACACCTCACCCGCCGGATCTCCGATCTGGAGGATGCCGAACTCGAGGTGATGCAGGCCGCCGAAGAGGTCGCCGCGTCCTGCGCGAAGCTGCAGACCACAGCGGATGAGATCGCCGATCAGTTGACCGAGGTCAAGCGTCGCCGCGATGATGCGGCGCGAGGCCTCGACGCCGAGATCGCCGATCGCAGCACGCGCCGGGACGCGATCGCCGCGGACCTTCCCGGACAGTTGGTCACCCTGTACGACCGCATCCGGGCATCGCATTCCGGTCTCGGTGCGGCCGGTCTGGTCCGTCGCCGCTGCACCGGCTGTCAGTTGTACGTCAATGCCGCAGACCTGGGCACCTACGCCGCCGCGGCGGCCGACGAGGT
>JAKDKP010000079.1 GCA_030453285.1 Propionibacteriales bacterium | reverse complement strand
CCGCTGGGAGGTAGCTGGGCAATCGGGCACCTTCGACATGCAGAGGAATGCCGTGCGGGATGTGAAGGTCGGCGAACTCCAAGCGCTCAACAAGCGGCCTCGATGAGCAAGGTTCTTCGTTGGTTCACAAGAGTGCGATAGCGTTGGTGGCAATCACAATGGCCACCGGCTGTACCCCAACACCCAAACCTTCCCCTCCTGCCCAGCCTTCCACGAGCATCGCCAGCCCGACGTACGAGTGCACGACCAGCAGTGGTCCCGGCTGCACCAAGGAACTCTCGGAGAGGGAAGCTGCACGAGACCGGACCATCACTGACGCCAAAGCCGGCTACCGAGCATTCATACAAGCCTACGAGGCGCAACTCCGAGCGGGCGGTGGAGAATTGTCCGAAGACCTGGCATCACGGGCGGAGGGACGCTCACTCAGCCTCCTACAGGAATACATGTCGGGAGTGAGCAATGAAGGCATATTCTACCGTGGCCATCTGAGGATCGATTCACTTGAACCAGCAAAGGACGGCCCTTCTTGGCCAACGAACGAAGTGGTGCTCAAGGCTTGCCTCGATGGAAAGACCGATTGGCGCGGGATAGACAAGAGGAGTCAAGAAGTACGTTATCAGGGTCAGTACGCTAAGATCACGGCCACATTGACCCGCAAAGGTGACATCTGGCGAGTGTCAAAGAACTTGGAACGGGTCGTGGACAAGTGCTGATCCTAAGCCTCCCGCAGTTTTCCGCTGCCGATTCATGAGAATCCTCCTCTCGTCATGCTGATGTGATCTATCATTTGTGCCCTGAGCTCCCATCCCTCCCGCTGCTCCTCATGGACCCGCATCTGGCTGTCGCCTCGCCGCACTTGGCCGAGCAACGCGTCGCGCTGGTGCGGCTCAGGTGGCAACGGAGTTCGGCTCCTGCCCGCGAAGCCGATACATTCACGGGGTGACAATCACCGTACGGACCATCACGCCGGAGGAGCATCTGGCGTTCATCGAGCAGCGTGGGCATGCCAGCTTCCTGCAGACCCCAGCCTGGGCGCAGGTCAAGACTGAGTGGCGCCACGAGTCGCTGGGCTGGTACGACGGCGACCAGCTTGTGGGAGCTGGCTTGGTGCTCTATCGCCCACTCCCCAGGATGAAGCGCTACCTGGCCTACCTGCCGGACGGGCCGCTGCTGGACTGGGACAGGATCGACCACCTCGGCAGTTATCTGACCCCGATGGCCTCGCACGTCAAGAACGCCGGTGCCTTTGGTGTCCGCATCGGGCCCACCACGATCCACCGCCGCTGGGACGCGGCCGCGATCAAGTCCGCGGTCGCCGACGACAACGTCGAGTCGCTGCTCGCCGTACCGCCGACCGAGACCAACGAGCACGCCGTACGCACCATCGAGGGGCTTCGACAGCTCGGCTGGATCCCGCCGAAGGAGACCGAGGGGTTCGCCGCGGGGCAGCCCGCGTTCAACTTCTGGCTCCCGCTGGCCGACAGGACCCCCGACGACGTGCTCAAGGGGATGAACCAGCAGTGGCGTCGCAACATCAAGAAGGCCACCAAGGCCGGCGTTGAGGTCACCGCCGGAACGCGTGACGACCTGGCCGCCTTCCATGCCCTCTACCTCGAGACCGCCGAGCGAGACGGGTTCGGGCCGCGCCCCTTGCCGTACTTCCACACCATGTGGGATGCCCTGACCACCGAAGACCCTGACCGGATCCGCGTCTACCTCGCCCACCACGAGGGCGACCTGGTGGCGGCAACCCTGTGGATCCGGGTCGGCACCCACGCCTGGTACTCGTACGGTGCCAGCTCCACCGACAAGCGCGACGTCCGAGGCTCCAATGCCGTGCAGTGGCGCATGATCACCGACGCGATGGATGCTGGCGCGGAGACGTACGACCTGCGTGGAGTGACTCCCGGGGTCGGCGCCGACGACCCCGAACTCGGGCTGATCCAGTTCAAGGTCGGCACCGGCGGCGGCATCGTCGAATACCTCGGCGAATGGGACCTCCCCCTGCGTCCCTGGCTGTACAAGGCATTCGATCTCTACATGAACCGCCGCGGCTGAATCTGATCATGACCACCGAGGAGGACCGCATGAGCGGTGTGACCCTGACCATCGACGGCTCCGCCTGGCGCGATCATCTGCGTGCCATGCTCAGCGCCAACCCCGGGCTGGTGCCGGTGGCGAAGGGCAACGGGTACGGCTTCGGGCTCGCCCGACTGGCCGAGGAGTCCGCCACCCTCGGCGTCGACTGCATCGCGGTGGGCGTGGCCGCCGAAGTGGCCCAGGTGAGCGACGCGTACGAGGGCGACATCGTCGTGCTCACGCCGTGGCGGCAGGGCGATGCGCTGGCTCACCAGATCACCAGCAACCCCAGAGTGATCACCACCGTCTCCCGGCTCGCCGATCTTGAGTTGATCACCGCCGACGGCAGCCGGTCGCGCGTCGTGGTCGAGGTGCAGACCTCCATGCGGCGGCACGGCATACCGGTGGCGGAGTTGCCGCGGGTGGCCGACCTGCTCGACAAGATCAGTTTTGCCGGCTGGGTGATCCACCTGCCGCACGCCGAGACCGGACGCCTGGCCGAGGCACAATCGTTGGCCAGGGCCGCCAACGCCGTACGGTCCGCGCCGATCTGGTTCTCCCACATCAAGCACGCCGACGCCCACCGCATCACCGAAGAGCTCGGTGTCGAACTCAAGCTGCGGATCGGCACCCAACTGTGGCTGGGTGCCCCCACCACCCGTACGGTCACCGCAACCGTGATCGACGTCCACAAGATCAACAAGGGCGACAAGGTCGGCTACTGGCAGCGGCGAGTGCCGCACAACGGCTGGCTGGTCATCGTCGCCGGCGGGACGGCCAACGGCATCGCCATGGAGGCACCCACCTCGGCCAAGACCCCCCGTGCCCGACTCGTCTCGGTCGCCACCGGCGGTCTGGCAGCCCTGGGGCGGGCGCTGTCCCCGTACACGATCGCCGGCAAGAAGCGCTGGTTTGCCGAACCGCCACACATGCAATCGAGCCTCATCCTGTTGCCTGCCGGCGTCACGCCACCCGAGCTCGGCGACGAGATCCCGGTGGAGGTCCGCCTGACCACGGCCGTCGTCGACCAGACCTTGATCAACTGATCACGGAGCGAGGGACGACACCAGCGAGTGAACGGTCAGCACCGGGTGTAGCCCTTCCCGGCGCGGATCTTGGCGGCATCGATCTTGCCATCGACCATGCGATAGTTCAGATCCCATCGGGCACAGGTCATGTCCTCTTCGGGGCCCTGTCCCTGTTTGAAGATCGAATCGAAGGTGACGCGCACCGTTGAGCCACTGTCGGAGATGATCTTGATGTTGAAGTCGTACGTGCTGGCCCACCCTTCGGCAGCCTGGTCGACCCCCTTGACCGCATTCTTCTGTCGATCGGTGAAGGTACTGTACGCCTTGTCGTAGTCCCCGGCGTTGATGCCCTCGAAGTATCTCGTCAGCGTGTCGTTCTGCCTGGTGCCTGCCGACTGGATGGGGCCGACCGGACCCAACAGTTGATCACAGTCCGTCGGAGACGGTGCTGCGCCGTCCCCGTCGATCAGCTTCTGCACCTCCTCGGGCCCGACCAGGAACGTGTCCTCGCCGTCCGGCAAAGTCAACACCATGCCTCGAACTGCCCCATCGGCATCCACCGCGGGGCCGCCCTGAATCACTTGGTCAGCACCGATGTCGAGCGCCCGGACCGGACCGATGGACTGTCCATCGAACTGCGCGCTCGCCCCTTGGCCGGACACCTCGGCCGTGCTGGGCTCCAGACCCTGGTGCAGACCTCTCATCAACAGCGCAGCCTCTGACGGTCCGGTGTCGGGGTAGGGCTCACCCAGCACGAACTGGTATCCCTTGACGCTGCGATCGAGATTGATCAGGGCCAGACTGAAGTTGGAACTGACCCGACTCACCTGGCCCGTAATGGGAGTGCCGTCCGCGGTCTGGATCACCACCGACGCCGGGGTGGCGATCGCCGACCACGTCGTGATCACCTGACGATCATTGATCAGGATCCCGGTGCCGACGCCATCCCCGGCTCGGCAGCCGGTGGCCAGCACGGTGACCACTCCGCTGCCGACCTTGTCCGCCACGGCATTGGCGTCCACGGGAGCTTCCGGCGTGCTCGACGGTGACGACGGACTGGCCGGTGAGGCGGCCGTCGGAGAGACCGATGGCACGGTGTCCTGCTCCGACGCAGACTCGATCGGCGGCGCCTCCGGCTCGGCGCCCTTCTTGTTGAACACGGCAATGTTGAGCACCAGGGCCAGTGCCACCCCGAGCACCACGGCCATGGCGAGGACGGCGGCCACCAGTCCAGCCGTACGGGAACGCTTCCGGTCCCGCTCGCTGCCCGACGCCGCACCGGGGGTGCTGAAGAGCGTCCCCGGCGTCGGTTGCGTCCCACCGAACGGGTCGCCGGGGGTTCGATCCATGCTTCCCTGAGCCGGTTGCACGGTCGTTGCATCGCCGGCCATCTGCCCCGGCGGCAGGGGTCGACTCGGCGTGGAGGTCCCTGGCTGGGCAAACACGGTGCCGAGAAAGCTGCCGTCCTCCCCGTACACGGGAAGATCTCGAGGAAGACCACACCGCGGGCAGCGAGTCGCGTCAACAGCGACCTCGGCGTGGCAGTTCGGGCACTCGTCCATGATGGGGCCGAGTCTAGGGGCGGCTGAGGTTCACGAACGAAGCTTGGTTCGCAGGGCCTGGTTGTCAGCCGCGGTCCAGCCGATCCCCGCGACCATGCCCTCCACCCCGCCGTACTCGCGTTGGAGATGGTCGATGAAACCAGCCATCGTCTCGGGGTTGGTCATGTGCGACGACAGCGGACGGCCACGGAGGTTGTCGGCGTACGTGCGCGTGTTCATCAGCTTGTCGACGATCTGCTGCATCCGCGCACTGCTGGCGGCATAGTCGGCGACCACCGCGTCGGGTTCGGCACCGGCCAGCAACAGCGCCAGGGCAGTGATCGTGCCGGTGCGGTCCTTGCCGGCCGCGCAGTGCACCAGGGTCGCGCCGTTCGCGGTGCCGATCGTCCGGAGCGCGGTCAGCACCGAATCCGGTCGATCGCGCAGGTACGACAGATAGTGCGAGGCGAACACGTTGTCGTGATCGACACTCGGGGTCAGCCCCACCCAGGGCAGCGCCTCGCTGGGCATCTCACCGGGGAGTTCACCTTCCGGTTCGGTCGGCGCGACCGGGTCTTCACGAAACATCGACAGATGGTGCACGCTGAAGCCATCCTCGGCCAGCAGGGGCCCGGGCCCCTCGGAGTTCACCTCGGCCGATGAGCGCAGATCCACCACATCGGACACGCCGATCTCTCGCAGCCGGGCGATGTCGGCCGCCGTGAGTGCCTGCAGGTTGTCCGACCGGATCAGCCGACCGGGGGCAATCGCGCCTCCGTCGGTGGTGGGCGTGCCACCAAGATCACGGGCGTTGACCAGACTGTCGAACTCGAGCCACATGATCAGCAGGCTATCCGGCCACCAGGTCTCGATCCCAGCCGGTCACCAGCCTCACCCCCCAACCGTCAGAGCACGAAGGACCAGAGGAAGACCGTCAGGCACACCACGAACATCGCGGTCGCGTTCAGGAAGAGGTTTCGCCCGAAGTCGCGGACGCGAACATGTGCCCCTATCGCGGCGATGAAGTAGATCACCAGGCAGGCGCTGGTCAATCCGCCGAGAACCGGCAGCCAGCTACCGACGATCAGCCCAGCGGCCGCAGCGAACTTGATCACCGGCATGAGCGGCCACAGTCGACGCGGATAGCCAACGGTGCGGAAGCAGTCGGCGATGAACGGCACGGGTTTCAGGCACAGCACCCCATCGACGACACAGATGACGGCCAGGACGATCACCGGCCAGATCGGGTCAGGAGTCCACATGACTTTAACCGTACCATGCTGCATGGTATGTTTTCTGCCATGGGCCGACCAGACACACGAACCGCATGGCTGGATCTGGGGCTGGAAACTCTGCGCGGCCAGGGAATCGATGCCGTACGCATTGACCAGTTGGCCGCACGGCTGCACAAGACCCGCGGCTCGTTCCACCACCATTTCAACGGCGCCGCCGGGTTCCGGCAAGCACTGCTCGACCGGTTCGAGGAGATGTCACTCAGCGAGGTCCACCGGATGTCCGAATCCAGCACTGGCTTGCCGGTGGCTGCGGCACTGGAACAGATCGCTCGCACGTTCCGGTACGACGCCACCCTCGAGGCCGCCGTACGGGGTTGGGCCGAGACCAGTGCCCAGGCCAGAGCAACGATGACCCGCCTCGATGCCGCCCGGCTGACGGCGCTGATCGAGATCTGGCGGACCGAACTGCCCGATCTCGACCAGGCTCGGATGGCCGCCCTCGTTCCGCATCTGGTGATCGTTGGCGCATCGATCACCAAACCCACCCCAAGCCGGGACGAGGTCGCCGCGACCCTGGCCTTGCTCGCAGCCCTGGTGCCCCATGTCGGCCAGGCGATCGCCGCGGCTGCCGATCGGGACACACCACGCTGATCCGGCCGGTCGGACGGATCAATCCTGACGGCTCTGGCGCGCGACCCGCGCCACGGCCACGGCCCCCAGCAGGCCGATGCCCAGGAAGAAAGCGGCGACGATGATGGAGAGTTGGGTGGCCGAGGCGTACGCATCGGCGAGCGGGGCGAGGACGGCGGGGTCGATTCCGCGGGCGCGCAGGGCGGGAAGCACCGATCCGGCGGAGTCGTGCACCGACTGCGCGAACTCGGCGGCCGGACCGGTGACCGTGGCCAGGGCGGTGGCCAGGCCCGCACTCAGGGCGGCACCGGCAATCGAGGCACCGAGCGCGGTACCGAGTTGGCGGACGGTGCTCTGGGTGGCTGAACCCTGACCCGACTGCCCTTCTGGTACGTCGGCCAGGACCGTACTGGTGAGCTGGGCCGAGGCCAGGCCGAGCCCGACGCCGTACACGACCAGGACTCCGCCGATCGACCACAGGTTGGCCGCCGTGGAGATGACGATCGCCAGCGATGCGACGCCGAGGAGTTCCAGCCCGAGGCCGAGGATGACGGTGCCGGTGGCGCCCAACCGGGCGGCAAGGTGCCGCGCCGAGGCCCCGGAGATGAAGGCGCCGAGTGCCATGGTGGCCAGCAGCAGACCGGAGGTGAGGATGCCCAGGTCGAGCACATTCACCAGATAGAGCGGCAGCACGAACAACAACCCGAACTCACCGATCGCGACCATCGCCGCGGTCAGGTTTCCCCACGAGAAGGTGGCCAGGGAGAACAGGCGCAGATCGAGCAGCGGGCTGACACCACGGGCGATCCGGCTCCGCTCCAGCAGCAGGAAGGCGGTCATCAGCACCAACCCGACCATGATCAACACCGCCACCACGGAGATGGGCCAGTCACCGCCAATCTGCGCGCCGAGGATCTCCAGCGGCTGTCTGGGGATCAGCCAGCCGAGGCTTGAGCCTTCGATCAGGGCGAACACCAGGGCAGCCAGGCCCAGCCCGCTCAGCACCACCCCGAGCAGGTCGAGTTCGCCGGCTTCACCGCGCGTGTTCGGGACGACCAGCACAGTGCCGATCAGGACGATCGCGCCGAGGGGCACGTTCACCAGGAAGATCCACCCCCAGTCGAACGAGGAGGTGAGCCAGCCGCCGAGCAGCGGTCCGAGGGCCGCGGCGCCGGCCATCACGGCTCCCCAGACGCCGAAGGCGGCCGCCCGGCCCTTGCCGCGGAAGGTGGCATTCACCGTGGACAGGGTCGACGGCAGGATGAATGCCCCACCGATGCCCTGGACCAGTCGTGCAGCAATCAGCGCCGACGCCGAATCGGCCCGGGAAGCGAGCACACTGGCGCCGACGAACACGAACACTCCGAACAGCAGCGTCGTCCGTCGCCCCAGCCGGTCACCCAGTCGACCCGCCGGCAGCAGCAACGCGGAGAACACCCCGGCATAGATGCTGTTCACCCACTGCGCCTGGGAGATGCCCATCCCCAGATCAGGCACGATGGCCGGCAGCGCCAC
>JAKDKP010000702.1 GCA_030453285.1 Propionibacteriales bacterium | reverse complement strand
ATGGTGGCACGAGGATCGGCGAACGGCTCGGCGCCCTCCCACTCAACTTGTGGTCAGACCCAGCCCACCCGGGTCTCGAGTCCATCCCCTTCGCCACCGCCACGGCGTCTGCCGAAGGCACCGCATCGGTCTTCGACAACGGCATCCCGTTGGGTCGAGAGGACTGGCTGCGCGAGGGCACCTTGACCGAACTGATGGCGACCCGGGCGATCGGCGCCGAGTCGGGGCGTGGCCAGCACACGGCGACCGACAACCTGATCATGGACACCGGCAGCGGCACCACGTTGGACGAGATGATTGCCGGCACCGAGCGCGGGCTGCTCCTCACCTGCCTGTGGTACATCCGGGAGGTCGATCCACAAACGCTCCTGTTGACCGGGTTGACCCGTGACGGGGTGTACCTGATCGAGGGGGGCGAGGTGACCGGCTCGGTGAACAACTTCCGTTTCAACGAATCGCCGATCGACCTGCTCGGTCGGGCCAGCGAGGCCTCGGCGAGCGAGATCGTCCTGCCCAGGGAGTGGAACGACTGGTACACCCGGACTGCGATGCCCTCGCTGAGGGTCGGCGACTTCAACATGTCGACCGTGTCGCAGGCATCCTGATCATGGACGTGGTGTGGCACTGGATCTTTGGTCACTGGGTGCCACTCACCGTGGTCGGCGCGGTCCTGATCGCCGTGCTGATCGGCATCGTGGCGATGAACCGCGACATCGGCACCCCCGGAAAGGGAACCAGCGGTGGCAGTGCGTCGGCCGGTGGGATGTTCGGCGGCTTCGAGGAGATCTTCGCGCCCAACGCCCACAGTGCCCACACCGAACTTGAGCGTCAGCGACGGATCCCAGCCACCCGGCTCACTGCTCAGAACGACTCGGAATCGGAACCCACCATCAAGATCACCAACCTCCCCGACGGTCGGCTCCGCGCCGTCATTCGCCGCTCCGCCTCCGACGACTCCGGCGGTGCTGAACCCAAGGGTCGCGGACCGGCCTGACGCCGTCGTCGCCAATGATCAACCCGCGTCCGGGGCAATGATCAACTCGTCGACCAGATCCTCGTCCTCCTCCGGCACGAAGGCGACCACGCCGCGCCGCATGGCCGCCACCACCGCACGCGCCTGGCTCCGCAGCGTGCCTGGGCCGGCCGCCTGGCCCACCTGGTCGGCAAAGTCGATCACCTGTCGCACCCACCGTACGAAGTCGCCGGCGGTCAACCCGTTGCGCAACAGCAGCGGCCCCAGCGGCTGATCATCGGCCCAGCCGTACGCGGCCCGGGCGAATCCGAGGTCGATCTCGGCCGCCCGATCCAGCCGGGCGTCACGTTCGGCGACTGAGACCTCGCGCCAGATCCGACGAACAGCTTGCACGGCCACCTCGCTGTCGGCGTCCGGCATCGAGACCCGACGCCCGTCGTCGGAACGACGAGCCTGGAACACCAGGGTCGACAGCACAGCCGCAAGCTGCGGCACCGACAGGTGATCGAACACCCCGGCCCGGATGCATTCGGCGGTGACCAGGTCGAGTTCGTTGTAGATCCGCGCCAACGTCCGGCCGGCGTCGGTGACCGCAACACCGCCGGTGGACAGGTAGCCGAAGGATTCCAGCACCTGACAGATCCGATCGAACTTCTGCGCAATCGTGTTGGTGCGCGAGGACATCTTGGTCTCGGTCCGCTGGTTCTCCCGTTCCAGCCACAGGGCGCGCTCGGCCTCCCGGGCGTGCGCCTCACGATCAGGGCAGCGATGGCACGGATGCCTGCGGACCTGCTCGCGCAGTTCGGCCACCCGCTCGGCCACGGCCGCGTCGACTCCGGGTCG
>JAKDKP010000701.1 GCA_030453285.1 Propionibacteriales bacterium | reverse complement strand
CGACGCCGCTGCCGGAGTCGCACGAATCCATCCAGGCCGAGGCCGTGGTGGCGCGGTCGCCCGTCACCTGGTGCAGGGCGGACGTGACGTCGACCCGGGTGGAGCTGCGGGCCAGCCGGACATCCAGGCGCTGCGGATCGAAGGTGGCTGCCGCCGGGGTGGTGCAGGCTGTCACGACCGCCGCGGTCAAGATAGCCACGCCGAGGAGGCGGGTCCAGCGGCCGACAGACATGACCGAAAGCCTAGCCGGACCGTCGGACCAGTTCGGCCAACGACAGGCCATCCACCCCGGCCGCCGACGGCGTGTCGCGGGCCGACATGAGGCTCGGACAACGGTTCGGCAGTGATAGCTTGTGGCGAACCACCAACCTTCAAACCTGTCCTGTGAGGCAGGAAAGGACGGTCATGCCCGACAGCCCAGAACGCTCGGCACCACCAGCGTCCACGGGAAGGGCAGTGCGTAAGCCTGCCCTCCTGGTCACCGAAGACGGCAGAGTCTTCCGCGGTCGATCCTTCGGGGCCGACGGAGAAACCTTCGGTGAGGCGGTGTTCGCCACCGCAATGACCGGCTATCAGGAGACGCTGCCCGACCCGAGCTACCGCGGTCAGATCGTTGTCGCCACCGCTCCCCACATCGGCAACACCGGATGGAACGACGAGGACGACGAGTCCCGACGCGTCTGGGTGTCCGGGTTCGTGGTGCGCGAGCTCTCCCGGATGCGCTCCAACTGGCGTTCGACCCGCGGCCTGGGCGAGGAGCTGGCCGCCCAGGGAGTCGTCGGTATCAGCGACATCGACACCCGGGCGTTGACCCGGCACCTGCGGGAACGGGGATCGATGCGCGTCGGAGTGTCGACTGTCGAGACCAATGCCGATGCCCTGCGCGCAAGGGTCCTTGAACAACCGACGATGGCCGGGGCAAACCTGGTCGCCGACGTCACCGTCACCGAGCCGGAGGTGGTGCCGGCCTGCGGCGTGAAGGCGTACACGGTGGTCGCGATCGACCTCGGCATCAAGTCGCGCACCCCGTACCGGATGGCCGAGCGAGGGTGCGAGGTGCACGTGCTGCCGGCCCACGCGACCATCGAGCAGGTCCGGGCGCTGGCACCCGACGGCGTGTTCTTCTCCAACGGTCCCGGCGATCCGGCGGCCGCAGACGGTCCGGTGGCACTGCTGCAGGCGGTGCTCGAGGCCGGGCTTCCGTTCTTCGGGATCTGCTTCGGCAACCAGCTCTTCGGTCGCGCGCTGGGCTTCGACACCTTCAAGTTGAAGTACGGCCACCGCGGCATCAACCAGCCAGTGATGGACCTCGGCACCCGCAAGGTGGAGATCACCGCGCACAACCACGGCTTCGCCGTCGCCGCCCTCGAGAGCGGATCCCTGACCACCCCGTACGGGACGGCGCGGGTCAGCCACCTGTGCCTGAACGACGATGTCGTCGAGGGCATCGAACTGCGCAACACCGGCGAGGAACTGATCGCCTTCTCGGTGCAGTACCACCCCGAGGCTGCCGCCGGCCCGCACGACGCCTCGTACCTCTTCGATCGCTTCACCCAGATGATGGACGCACGCCGTGGAGCCTCATCCGCCCCGGCGACCGCAGCGGTCGGCGCCGTACAGGAAGGTGGCCGCTGATGCCCCGCAGAACAGATCTCACCAGCATCCTGGTGATCGGCTCCGGCCCGATCGTCATCGGCCAGGCGTGCGAGTTCGACTACTCCGGCACCCAGGCGTGCCGGGTGCTCCGCGAGGAGGGCATCCGCGTGGTGCTCGTCAACTCCAACCCGGCGACGATCATGACCGACCCGGAGTTCGCG
>JAKDKP010000700.1 GCA_030453285.1 Propionibacteriales bacterium | reverse complement strand
ACCCGCAGGTACCTCCGGCCCATCCGAACACCGTCGTCCCACCGGGAGGTCAGGCACGGGATCTGCGGCCGCCGCCAACGAGCGGCGAGGTCGGCACCGGCATCGACGACCCCGAGGAGGAGGCGCTCGAGGACAGGGGGCTGCCGACCGCATTCGCGGCCGCGGCGGCCGGCATGGTGATCTCTGCTGCCACCTTGGCGCTGGCTCGCGTCTGGCACGACCTGAACCGTCCGGAGCCGTCGCTCCAGCGCCTCCGTTCCGGCACCGCCATCTGGCCGACCCAGTTCGGCAGCACCGATGAACCACTGGCGGTCCTCCCGGTCGGCATGGGACTGGCCTACCAGAAGGTCCTGTTGCCCGGGGAGAGCGACGCCGTGCGCGCCGGACAGGTCACCACCATCCGTGGATTGGTACACCCCCTCGATCAGGTCCGACACCTGACCGGCACCAAGCACCTGCACCGGGCCCTGGGACTGGGTTACTCGGTGCTTGATCAACACGGTCGGACCGAGTTGGCGTTCGACCCGAATCCCGACCACCTGGACGTGCTGCGGTTCAACGGCATCCGCGACGCGGATCTCATCGTGCCGATCGCCGACGACGTCGAGGTGGACGACCGGTCAGGCCTTGAGCACCAGGTCCGCCGGCACGCCCGCCCGTGGCAGGGCGGTGGAACTGCACCGGGTTCGACTCTTGATCAGCTGATCGAGGAGTACGAGATCCTCGGCGAGACCGGTGTCGCCATCCCCCACTTGGCCGAGATCTGGCGAATCCACGCCTCCGGCGACATCGAGCACCTGTCCACCCACAACGCTCGCACCGGCGTCTGGTCCGGGGACCGGGTGGCCATGGTGCAACCCACCGGTCGCCTCGCCGAGAACGGCCACTTCGCGGTGATGCCAGACGAATCGGTTTTCCAGGCGATCGCGTTGACCGAGCGTGAACACGTCCTGATCGCCCG
Source organism: Propionibacteriales bacterium (assembly GCA_030453285.1). Taxonomy (GTDB): domain Bacteria; phylum Actinomycetota; class Actinomycetes; order Propionibacteriales; family Propionibacteriaceae; genus Carbonicoccus. The sequence goes on along the minus strand of JAKDKP010000700.1, from coordinate 857 downwards.
CGGCCCGCAGGCGCCGGAGTTCTTCACCGAGGTGGGCGACGGGACTCACCGTTTCGTGGTCCAGAACGACCAGATCGACCGCATCGTCGGCGTCAAGACGATGGGCACCTGGCAGGGCGCGCGAGTGACCGTGCTCGGTCGCGTACGGCAGAACGCGCTCGTCGACTACGCCGACCCATGGCCGCAACAGGCTGCGCGTCTCGGTTTCAGCCAGCTCAACCAGGGCCAGTGGCAGCAACGGTGGGTGCCGATGTCCGAGGTCGCCGACATCACCGAGTGGGAGCGGGAGTACGGGAGGCCACGGATCGAGTCATCGATCCGGCCGCACGTGCCGTCAGGGGGTGGATCGCTGGTTCCGGCCGGCGGCGTGGGCATCACCAGTTGATGCAGTGCCGGCCGGGTCGCCGAGGTTCTCATCGGTCATGTCGTCGAGGCGAGCGCGGCGTACGGCACGGACAACGTACGTCACCAGCAACGTGAGCAGGACGACGGCGACCACCACACACACCACCGGGGATCGCTGCCACAACAAGGCAAACGCCTCGAACGTGACGAACCCGACGGTGGCGTAGATCATCGCCCAGATCACCGACCCCAGGATGACCGCGGGCAGATAGCGCCGCAACGACATCCGCGTAGCCCCGGCCGCGGCGTTGATCATGGTCTGTACGCCGATGGTCACGAAGCAGATCGTCACTGCCGGGGCGCCAAACCTGTTCACGAGTCGTTCGGCGCGCTGGTAGCCCTTGCCCGACAGCAGCGCGCGAGCCCTCGTACGATCGGCTCCGGCCCGGGCGGCACGGCCGAGCCAGTACGTACCGTTGGCGCGCAGCATCACGATCACGAAAAGGGTGGCG
>JAKDKP010000699.1 GCA_030453285.1 Propionibacteriales bacterium | reverse complement strand
ATCTTGTCGAGGACCTGACACTGTGCGTCGCCGACCGATGCCCCGGCGTTGAGGTTGATGACATAGCCACGATCGCTGATCAGGGTGCGCTGTGAGCACCGAGCCGAGGATCCTGAGCGCGAGTTGAGAATCCGGCCACCGGTGACCGACTGGACCTCTGTCTCGGAGTCCTCCTTCAGCACCGCATCCGGCAACTCCGCACGATCGTTGGCCTGTTCCATCCACAACGATCCATTGGGTGTGGTGAACCAGCAGGCGCCGAGTGATTGCCGCATCCAGCCGCGGCCGATGGCATCGCTGACGTCGATCTTGACCTGCTCCGGCGGCGCCAGCGCACACAGGTTGATCGACTGGAGGTCCTTCAGCGGAGGCTGGTCAGGGAGATCCCGGCTTGGCGCGCAACCCGAGCCCAGCATCATCACGGCAACCACGAGGACCGTCATCAACGCAGACCGGATCTTCATGGTGATGCCCCCTTCGGTCCGTCCGGCCGTCATCATACGGGCCGGGGGGCCAACCTCGCCGCTCTAAGCCACTCAGGCTGGGGGCAGGGCGCGCGGCATCTGTCGGCGATGCCGGCCGAGTCGTACGGCTCCGCTGGGGCCGGCGGTGAACAGTCTGCTGCCGGGATTGCTCCGCGCGGCGTCGAGCAACTCGGCCAGTTGAGCGTTCTGACGGCGCAGATCATCCAACTCGGTCTCCAGCGACAGGATCCGGCGAATGCCCTCCAGGTTGATGCCCTCCTCCTGGGAGAGGTACTGCACCATCCGCAGCTTGGCCACATCGCGCGGAGAGTAGCGGCGGCCCCGGCCGCGGGTCCGGCGAGCGACCACGATCCCCATCCGGTCGTACGTGCGCAGGGTCTGCGGGTGCATCCCGGCCAGTTGCGCCGCCACCGAGATCACGAACACCGCGGCATCGGCATCCATCCGCTCCGGCAGGTATTCGGGTTCGGTGGCGGCCATGATCAACTCACGTTCCGGGCAAACAGGGCACCGCGGGGATTGGGTTCCTTGCTGTGCTCGCGGTACGTCGCCAGCGCTTCCCTGGCCGAATCGTCGACGGCCGCCGGAACGGTGACCTCGACGGTGACCAGCAGGTCGCCATGCGTGCCGTCGGCCTTCCCGACACCCTTGCCCCGTACGCGCAGGACGCGCCCGTTCGGGGTCCCAGGCGCAATCCGGACCCGCACCGCTGGACCATTCAGGGTCGGCACCTCGACCTCGGCACCCAACACCGCTTCGGGGTACGTGATGGGCACCGTCACCGTCAGGTCGCGTCCCTTGCGCCCGAACAAGGCGTGCGAGGAGACATGCACGATGACGTACAGGTCGCCCGACGCTCCGCCATTCTCACCGGCGCCACCCTTGCCCTTGAGTCGGATCCGTGCACCGTCGGACACACCGGCAGGGATCCGTACGTTCATGTGCTTGGTGGACTTGCCGCGCCCCGAGCCATGACAGGTCGGGCACGGGTGCTCGATCACCATCCCGCGACCGCGGCACTCATGGCAGGGCTCGTTCAGTGCGAACACCCCACCGGCCGTCGAGGTCTGCATACCGCTGCCCTCACACACCGGACAGACGATCGGCATCGAGCCAGCCTCGGCGCCCGTGCCGTGACAGGTGGCGCAGGGCGCATCGGACACCATCTCGAGCGGCACGGTGACGCCCTCGGCCGCATCGGAGAACGAGATGGTCGCCTCACCCTCCACGTCATGGCCGCGTCGGGGACCGCGCGTGTTGCGGCGCCCACCCTGGTTGAACAGCCCGCCGAAGATGTCCCCGGCTCCCTGGCTGTCGCCGGACCGGAACAGGTCGG
>JAKDKP010000698.1 GCA_030453285.1 Propionibacteriales bacterium | reverse complement strand
GGTATGCCGATGTGCATCCACCCATCCATGAGTACGACACCGTCGAATGGGACACCCGATTCGGCACCGATGGTGTCGCGTTGAACGCACCCGGCATCCCGGAAGTGTCTGCTGCGGCGATCGCCGAACTCGCCACCACCCTGGGGCAACGCCACAGCGCCGGTAAGACCCTCATCGGGCACGCGTTGCAGCTACGCCACCGCCTCCCCCATGCCTGGCTGCTGATGCAGTCCTACAGCCTGCCGCCGCGGGTGGCGCGGAAACTCGCCGACCACACGTTCTGGTGCAACGCCGACACTGCGGCATCCGTCGACCGACAGGTCTCCGTCGTCGCGGGGCAGTTGACACTCGGCCAGGTCGAACGCCTCGTCACCGCCGCGATTTTGCAGTTCGACCCCGACCACCCGGACCACGACCGCTTGGCCGGCACCCGTGATCCGCGGGGCGTCTGGATCCACCACAGCCAAGACGGCCGAGGCCTGTCGTATCTGTCGGGCACCATCGACGTCCATGATGGCCTCACGTTGGATGCTGCGTTGGATGTCGGGGCTCGTGACCTCGCTGCACAGCCGGGCCTCGACAACCTCACCCACCAAGCATTGCGCGGCTACGCGCTGGGTGATCTGAGTCGCCGTCAACCCGGTCTCGACCTCATCCCGGCTGCCGAGCAGGACCAAAACAACGACGGTGGTGGGCACGCAGTTAGCCCCGACGCCAACGCTGACACGACGACCACTGACACGACGAGTGCCCGGGATATGACAGCTGCCCGGGACACGATGGCTGGTGGAGGTGCGAGGGCCGGGGTTCCGGCAACGGCCGGAACCTTGGTAGCGGCCACGCCGCATGTCCCAATCCGGCGGGTCACCCGACCCCTCAAGCCGATCACCCTGTACGTGCACCTCCACGAATCCGCCCTCATACCTGGTGGTGGCTCCTCCGATGGTGGTTGCAGTGTCGGTCGGGTAGAGACCACCAGCCACCCCGTGACCGCCAACCGGATTCGGGAATGGCTTGGTGACCCTGCTGCACGAATCATCATCACCCCCGTGATGCATACCGGTGAACAGATTCATACCGACGCCTACGAGATTCCCGACCGGTTGATCCGTCAGATCGAACTCACCGAACTGACCTGCGTCTTCCCCTGGTGCGACAAACCCGCCACCAACTGCGACAAAGACCACCAGATCCCCTACCACCACGGCGGCACCACGAGCAGCACCAACCTGGCGCCGTTGTGTCGGACCCACCACCTGCTCAAGACCCACACCCGCTGGCGCTACCAACGCCTCCACCCCGACCAATCCGATCCCGACGGGCCTGACCCCGGCGAGCGCGATCCACGACCGGGCTCACCAGAGGCAGCTGATCATGGGGCCGATGATCCACCAGCCCATCGCCAGCCTGCACCCTCTGGGTCGGTTGATCATGGACCGGTCTACCTGTGGACCAGTCCGTACGGCCACCGCTACCGCCGCACCCGACTCGGCACCACCGCCGACCCACCCGACAACAGCGGCTGACACCTCACCCGCACTGACCGCCGCCCTCGTCACTGGCGTGGGCGGGTTCAGTGCTGCCTCGACCGTTCCCGGGCTGCCTGCTTGGGTTCGTCCGACCGGGCCGACAACGGGTCCCGCGATCGATCTTGATCTCAAGGCCTCTTGAACTTCTAGCCTTCTGGTCATGAGAGCAATCGAAGTCAGGGCCCATGGCGAGCCGGACGTCCTGCGCATGGCCGACCTCCCCGATCCCACGCCGACACCTGGTCAGGTCCGGGTCCGAATGGAGAACTCCGGAGTCCTGTGGTTGGACACCGCC
>JAKDKP010000078.1 GCA_030453285.1 Propionibacteriales bacterium | reverse complement strand
TCATCGGCGCAGATCGCCCGAAGCGTCGCCACCGCCTGCTCGACCTTGGGAGTCTGCTGCTGCCAGGCGCCGACCTGCTCGGCCGAAGGCCGACCCGCATCGCCGCGGGTCAACACCTGCGCGGTGAGTTGGCCCTGCAGGCTGTGCAGGTCATCGCGCAGCGCGGCTCTGGCCATGGTCTGCCAGCGATCCTCACGCGGCAGTGCGACGATCTGGCTCAGCAACTGATCCAGACCGATGACGTCGCCCAGGCGTACGTGCACTGCGGCGGTGTCGAGCACGTCGACACCCTCCCGGTTGGCCGTCTGCACCACCGTCAACGCCGAATAGCTCTCCGGCAACGCGGCAACGGTCTCGGCCAGTTCCTGGGGCACACCGGCCTGGGTGTAGCGGCCCAGGCGTTCCCGGTAGTGCTGCGACTCACGCCCCACCAGCAGTTCGGGCAGTGCGTGACGGACCGTCGACACCCCGACCCGGTACTGCTCGATCGCACCCGCGATGTCGAGTGGGGTCGGCAGGTTGTTGATCACCCATCGGGTGACCCGTTCGACCAAGGTCCGCACCTCCATCCGCAGGACGGTCTGGGTATCGGCATCGACCTGGTGATCAAGATCGCGGATCTGCTGCTCCAGATCAGCCGCCCCGCACACCTGCCGGGCCACCAGGTGGGCGCGCATCACCTCGGCCGGAGATGCACCGTTCTCGTTGTTCAGGCGATACCAGCAGGTGATACCTGCGGTGTCGACGAACTCGTTGACCGCGACGGTCGCAATGATCTCGCGATGCAGACGATGCTCGGGCATCTGATCTGCGTACTTCTTCCGCAGCGCACTCGGAAAATAGTTGATCAACCGGTCGGCCAGGTACGGGTCGTCGGGCAGGTCCGAGGCGATCACCTCGTCGGCCAGGACGATCTTGGTGTACGCGAGCAGAGTCGCCAATTCTGGTGAGGTGAGCCCACGCCCGGCATCGCGACGAGCCGCCATCTCCTCACTCAGCGGCAGGAACTCGATCTCACGGTCCAACAGATCCCGTTCCTCGAGGTCGGTCATCCAGTCCTCGTGCACACCAGCCATCGAGGCCGACTGGAACACGCCATTGGCCAGCGCCAGGTTCTGGTCGTAGTTGTGCGCCAGCACCAGATCGGAGACCTCGTCGGTCATCGACGCCAACAAGGTGTTGCGGTCCGACAGGTCGAGGCGTCCGGTATTCACCTCGGCACCCAACAGGATCTTGATGTTGACCTCGAGGTCGGAGCAGCCGACGCCGGCGGAGTTGTCGATGAAGTCGGTGTTGATCTGTCCACCGTTCGCGGCGTATTCGATCCGTCCGAGCTGGGTGAATCCCAGGTTGCCGCCCTCGCCCACGCACCGTGCCCGCAGGTCCGCACCATTGACCCGCAGCGCATCGTTGGCGCGGTCACCGGCAGCGCCCTGGGTCTCGACCGAAGCCTTCACATACGTGCCGATGCCACCGTTCCAGAGCAGATCGACGGGTGCAGTGAGAATGGCACTGATCAACTCCGTCGGCGAGAGGGATTCGACGTCGGCGGAGATGCCGAGCGCGGCCCGCATCGGCTCGGTGATCATGATCGACTTCACCGTACGGTCGAAGATGCCACCGCCGTTGCTGATCAAGGAGGCGTCGTAGTCGGCCCACGTGGATCGCGGCAGATCGAACAACCGTTGCCGTTCGGCGAACGACCGGGCCGGGTCGGGGGTCGGATCAATGAAGATGTGCAGGTGGTTGAAGGCCGCCACGAGTTTGGTGTGACGGCTACGCAGCATCCCGTTGCCGAACACATCGCCGCTCATGTCTCCAATGCCGACCGCGGTGAAGTCGCTGGTCTGGCAGTCCTGTCCCATCTCGCGGAAGTGTCGGACGACCGAGACCCAGGCGCCCTTGGCGGTGATGCCCATGCCCTTGTGGTCGTAACCGGCCGACCCGCCGGAGGCGAAGGCGTCCCCCAGCCAGAACCCACGATCGACCGAGATCTCGTTGGCGATGTCGGAGAAGCTCGCCGTGCCCTTGTCCGCGGCCACGACCAGGTACGGATCGTCGGCGTCGTAGCGGACCACGTCCACCGGGGCGACGACCTCACCCTCGGCGATCGAGTCGGTGACGTCGAGCAGACTGTTGATGAAGATCTTGTAGCAGGCCACACCCTCGGCGAGCCAGGCCTCACGGTCGGCCGCAGGATCGGGCAGCTGCTTGCAGGAGAACCCGCCCTTGGCCCCGACCGGAACGATGACGGTGTTCTTGACCATCTGCGCCTTCACCAGACCCAGCACCTCGGTCCGGTAGTCCTCGGCACGGTCGGACCAGCGCAGTCCGCCGCGTGCCACCGCACCGAAGCGCATGTGCACCCCCTCGACCCGCGGCGAGTGGACGAACAGCTCGAACGCCGGCCGCGGCTCAGGCAGTCCCGGGATGTCGCGCGGCAGCAGCTTCAGGGTCAGCGCGGGGCGATCGGCCTGGAACGCGTTGGTCCTGATCACCGCCATCAGCACCCGGACGAAGGCGCGGATGATTCGGTCATGATCAAGACTGGTCACCTCGCCCAGGGCGGCAATGATCTCGTCCTTGATCGCGGTGGCGTGTCGCACCCGGGCCTGATGATCGGTCGCAGCCGGATGCCGTGGATCGAAGCGCGCCTCGAACAGCTCCACCAGTTTGGCCGCGATCGGGGTGTTGGCCCGCAACGAGGTGGCGATGTAGCTCTGGCTGTACGGGGTCCCCGTCTGCCGCAGGTAGCGCGAGATGGCCCGCAGCCACCCCACCTGTTGCCACGTCAGCCCCGCCGCCATCACCAGGGCATTGAAGGAGTCCGGCTCGGACTCCCCCTGCCAGGACGCCGCAAAGGCGGACATGAAGCGTTCTCGCGCTTCGGCGGTCCAGATCGTCTCGACCGCCTCCGCCCCGCCGGGCACCTTCAGCCCGAAGTCGTAGATGTGGGACCGCTCGCCGGTCTCGGTGTGATCGGACAGACCGTAGGGACGCTCGTCGATCACGTCCACGCCCAGCACCGTCAGATGCGGCAGGACCGTCGACAGGGACAATGACTGGCCACGACGGAAGATCTTGAACCGCAGATCGGCCTCATCGCCCTGACGCTCGGGGGCGTACAACGCCATCTGTGAACGGTTCTGGCCGGACTCGTCGGGACCGGACTGCTCCAGGGCGGCCAGATCGAGCATGGCCTGGCGTGCGCTGAAGTCCTCCTTGTAGCCCTCGGGCAGCAGCGCCGACCACTGCAGCAGGGCGGCGTCGGAGTCGTCGTGGCTGGCCACCTCGTCGGAGAAGTCGTCATTCCATGAGCGGAGAGCGGAGGTGAGTTCGCGTTCGGCGGCCCCAACGTCCAGGTCCGGTACGGTCCGACCCGAGGGACCTCGTACGACCAGGAAGAGGCGGGCCAGCACTGACTCGCTCACCTGCACGGTGAAGTCGGCGGTCTCACCGTCGAGCAGCTCCAGCAGCCGGGCTTGAATCCGGGAGCGCACGGTGGTGGAGTACCGATCACGCGGCAGGTAGACCAGGCACGACACGAACCGCCCGAACGGGTCACGCCGGGTGAACATCCGCACCTGACGGCGTTCCTTGAGCCGGGCCACCTTCTCCACGATCGGCGCCAGCTCCTCGACACTGGTCTGGAACAGCTCGTCGCGGGGATAGTTGTCCAGGGCGGCCATGATCGCCTTGCCGCCATGGCTGGCCGCGTCATAGCCGGACCCCTCAAGGATGGTGAGCGCCTTGTCCCGCAGCACGGGCAGCCGCGTCACCGACTCGGTGTAGGCCGAGGATCCGAACAGGCCGACGAAGCGGCGCTCGCCGACGACCTTGCCGGCATCGTCAATGATCCGGAGCCCGAGATAGTCCAGATAGGCCGGGCGATGGATGGTGGAGCGGGTGTCGTTCTTGGTGATCACCAACAGCGTCGGGCGGTGTCCGTCGGGAACGATGGCGTGAAAGGCGTTGGCCGCGGTGTTGTCGGCGCGCAGGATGCCCAGTCCGGTGCCGGTGACCGGCTCGTAGCGCGCCGCGCCGTCGACCTGGGTGACCTTGTACTCGCGGTAGCCCTGAAAGGTGAAGTTGTCATTGGCCACCCACTCCAACAAGTCGTGCGCACTGGCGATCTCGGCTGGGGTGTAGCCGGTCGGGGGGTTGTCGATCAGGACCTGCGCGGCATCGGTGGCGCGCTCGCGCATCTTGGCCCAGTCCTCGACGGCCTCCTCCACGTCACGGAGGACGCGTTGCAACCCATCGGTGATCTCGTCGAGGGTGTCGTGGCCCTCACCGGGCTGCACCTCCAGGTGCATCCACGACTCGTGCAGCACCGAACGATCGCGCTCGGCCTCGCTGGTGTGGACGACGGCCAGCAGGTGACCGGTGACATCGCGACGCACGGTGAACTGGGGGTGGTAGACCTCGCGCACGCTCCAGCCGTGCCGATTGATCTCCATCGTGACGGTGTCCACCAGGAACGGCTTGTCGTCGGTGATCACCTGGATCACGGTGGCGCCTTGGGCGGACCAACCCTGGTCGTCGCTGCGCGGGGTGGTGACGGCCACCTTGGCCGTGGCGGCCGGCCGTTCCAACCCCAGCTTGTAGTGCGCACCGACCAGACCCAGCAGGTCGTCGACCGATCGCTCCAGCAGGTCGTCGGAGTCCACGTGACGGAAATAGTGGGCAAGGAATTCTCCGGTCGAGTCCGCGTCAGCCCCAAGACTCTGCGCCACTCGGACCCCCTGTCGAGCAAGTTCGTCGATCCTGACTGACTTCTCGTCTTCCAGACTGGTGGTCACGTCGTCCGTCCTGTGGTGAGTTCCCCGGGTGCCGTCCGGTCCGGGAGCGGCCTCGCGCAGGTCTTCTGCGCACGTGTCCGACCATAGCCAATGGGTGATGCCACCGTGCACACTGGTCTGCCCCCACGGCTCCCGATCGGCCCGGGCTGACCGGCGCGCGACTCGGGCCATGGAAGGATGCGGGGCATGGACATTTCTTCACGCGCGGAATTCGCCGCCGATCCCAGCACGGTCCACGCCATGGTCACCACCAAGGAATACCTCGATCAGGTGTGCCGGGCCAGCGGGGCGCAGGAGTACAGCACGGAGGTGACCGGAGCGGTCACGAAGTCCAGCCGGACCTTGCCCGCCCCGGACAACGCCAAGAGATTCACCGGCCCCACCCTGACCGTTGTCGAGCAGATCAGCTGGGGGGAGGCGGGCAACGACGGCGCTCGTGTCGGCCAACTCGTGCTGACCGTTCCCGGCCAGCCCGCCGGTATGAAGGGCACCGTGACCCTTGCCCCCGGTGGCCGCGGCACCGTGGTGACGTTGGCCGGCGATCTCAAGGTGAACATCCCGCTGCTGGGCAAGAAGCTGGAGCAGGCAGCCTCCCCTGCCATCCTCGAAGGCTTCGGCGTCCAGCAGCGGGTTGGCGACGAGTGGCTCGCCTCGCACTGACTCCGTAGCTCACCAACCGAGTCGTCGACGACCGGGTCCGGCCCGAAAGCTTGTTGAGCAGGGACATCAGACCAGGCAGTACGCTGCGGTGACCATGGCGCCGAACGCGACGAACCCATCGTCGGAGCCAGACACCTGAAGCAGGGTGAAGCTGCGCCCGTCGTCCCGGCGGTAGGCGTACGTCACGTACCCGAGAAGTTGTCCGCCGTGACCCCACAATTGTCCGCCACACGGCAGGTCGAATCTTTCCAGCCCCAGCCCGTAGTGGAATCCCATCCCCATCGGCACGGTGGTGCGCATCTGATCCAGAGTCTGCTGCGAGAGCAATCGCCCCCCGAGCAGGGCGTCGAAGAAGGTGGCCAGGTCGGCACTGGTCGAAATCATCTCGCCCGCTGCCCAGTCGAGGGTTTCGTTCTGTTCGGTGACATCGGTGCTGGCGGTGCCGGGCACGTCCATCACGGCCCTCATCGCAGGCTCCGGCAGCCTCGGATCCGACCCCGGCAACATGGTTCCGGTCAGCGCCAGTGGTTGCAGCACACGCTTCTCGATCTCTGTGCCGTAGTCGCGCCCGGTGACACTCTCGATCAGCATTCCCGCGACGACGTAATTCGTGTTCGAGTAACGGAATCGATGTCCCGGTGGGAAGTCCGGTGGCCGGGTGAATGCTTGGCGCAGCAGTTCATCAGGGGAGAAGTTGGCGTACCGATCACTGCCGCGCCACCGGTTGGTCGACCATCCCTCGTCCTTCATGTAGTCGGGGATGCCGCTGGTGTGCTGCAGCACCTGCCGCACCGTGATGCCGGCACCCCCGCGGACCACCCCGGGGAGGTACGTTTCGACCGACGCGTCGAGATCAACCAGTTGCTCGTCGCCCAGTTGCAGCACCACGGTTGCGACGAAGGTCTTGGTGATACTGCCGATCCTGAAATGCTCCGAACCTGACGTCGGTCGTCCGGTGGCCTCGGCGAGGCCATCGACCCACCGTTCGTCCTCCACCGTGAGGAGCGTCGCCGACGTGCCGGACCGGACACCGACGAGCAGGGCCAGCGTCGGTCCTCGCGCCAGCAACAGGGCCAGAACGCCGCAGAGGGCAAGGCAGAGCCCGGCCAGCAGGATGATCAGCATGATGCGTCTGGCGATGCGAAACAACTTGGTCACATCGAAAGGCTAGGAATCCGGGGCCATCCACACGATGCAGGAATCTGCACGACCGAGTGCGACCTCCCTCAGTCCACCGCCCGGTGCGCACGGCGGGGCGCATCGGGAAGATCAGCCGATCCGATGTCGACTCGTGCCTGGGTGCCCGACATCGGATCGATCAACTCCACCCAGGCTTCGGTGTCGGTGATCAGCTCCTCGACCACCTCGGGTCCGGCATCAGTGGTCACCACGTGCACGTCCTCGGTCAGATCATCGGAACCGGCCACCAGTTCATGGGACACGTCGGCACCGAAGCCCGCCGTGATCAGCAGCTCGCGAATCTCGCCTGCCTCGGCCGGCTGATGGCTCAGGATGCGTAGCGCCATGATCAACCCATGTGGGGGTACTCGTGGGTGGTCGCGGGAACGAAGGTCTCCTTGATCGACCGTGGGCTGGCCCATCGGATCAAGTTCCACATCGAGCCCGCCTTGTCGTTGGTGCCCGAGGCCCGCGCCCCACCGAACGGCTGCTGCCCCACCACGGCACCGGTCGGCTTGTCGTTGACGTAGAAGTTTCCGGCCGCCTGTCGCAGCAGCCGAGAAGCCGTGTCGACCGCGGACCGATCGGTCGCCAGCACCGCACCGGTCAGCCCGTACGCGGCACTGGAGTCGACCTTGATCAGGGTCTCCTCGTACGTCTCGTCGTCGAAGACGTGGATGCCGAGAATCGGGCCGAAGTATTCGGTGGAGAAGATCTCGTTGTCGGTGTTGTCGGAGGTGATCAAGGTGGGCCGGACGAACCAGCCGACCGAATCATCGGTTTGGCCCCCGGCGATCACCTCGGCGTCACTCGACTCCTGGGCACGCGCAATGGCATCGCGATGCTTGGTGAACGCGCGCTGGTCGATCACCGCCGAGGTGAAGTGCGACAGGTCCCGTACGTCGCCCACCGAGAGTGACTCCACCTGGGCCACCAGGTCATCCCTGATCTTGTCCCACACCGACCGGGCAATGTAGGCACGCGAGGCGGCCGAGCACTTCTGGCCGCTGTACTCGAAGGCGCCACGGACCAGGGCAGTCCGGACCATGTCGGGCTCGGCGCTGGCGTGGGCGACGATGAAGTCCTTGCCACCGGTCTCGCCGACGATCCGTGGATAGGCCCTGTAGTTGGTGATGTTCGCACCGATGGTCGACCACAGGTGCTGGAAGGTCTTGGTCGATCCGGTGAAGTGGATGCCGGCCAGATCGGGGTGCTCCAGGGCAACCGAGGACACCTCGATCCCATCCCCGGGGAGCATGTTGATCACTCCAGCCGGGAGGCCAGCGGTGATCAACAACTCCATCGTCTTGTGGGCGGCAAACTGTTGGGTCGGGCTCGGCTTCCACAAGACCACATTGCCCATCAGCGCAGCGGCCACCGGCAGATTGGCCGCAATGGCGGTGAAGTTGAACGGGGTGATGGCGTACACGAACCCCTCGAGGGGGCGATAGTCG
>JAKDKP010000697.1 GCA_030453285.1 Propionibacteriales bacterium | reverse complement strand
AAGTTCGTTGTGCGGTGGCGAAGAGGAGCGGCGGGAGGAACAGCGGCAGGATCAGTTCGGGGGCGATCGGCAGTTCGTTCGGCAACCCCGGCACCAACGCCACGCCCAGGCCCAGCAACACCATCAGCACAGGCCACGGCAGCCGGAGTCGATCACCCACACCGACGAGCAGGACCGCACCCGTCATCAGACCCAGGATCAGCAGCAACGTCTCCACGCGCGCCATCCTTGCACTCGATCAGCCCCCCGCGGCACCCCACACCTGCACGCAGACTCGCATCGGGTCGCGATCGGTCAGCGCCCGAAGTCGGGCCAGGTGCCGGCCAGATCCACCTGCCCGACCCCCGGCTCGTCCCAGTCGCAGACGCCGCGCTCGAAGACCTCACCGAGCCGCTTCCACTGTTCGTCGGTCAGTTCCGAATAGTCGCCACGGACCGGATCGGTCAGTCGGCAGGTGATCACATCGCTGGTCACCGGGGCGCCGGCAACCTGTCGCGGGGACGGGTACGAGGGGTACCACGTGTTGCATCGGGTGTTGTTGACGCCGTCGACCTGTTGCTCGTTCACCTTCGTACGGTTGTCCGGTGACCAGCAGGCGTCGGCCAGCCCTTCCGGCTTCTGGGCAACGACCGCACGGCGACTGTTGGCCCCGGAGTCCTTCACCGCGGTGACCCAGTCATCCAGCGCCAGCAGTGCGGCCCGGAACTGCTGATTGGCCTCGCCAAAGCCACCGTGACCAAGTGCCTGGGTCCACATCACGTGGTTGTCACTGTCTCCGTTGGCCTTGCGCAGGCGCTCCCGCAGGGCGAAGGACTCGAACCGCAGATGGATGTCACCGTTCGGCAGTTCGTCGGTGTACTCGCGCATTTCCATGATCGGCGTGTTGGCCAGTCCCCCACCACCGTTGGTCACCTGGCCGGTCCGATAGGCGGTCCGGCGGGCATCTGCATTGGCCGTGGTCCGCTGCGGCACCACCGTGGCGTCGGCATCGAATCCGCCGATGCCCTCGTTCAGGTCGAGGAACTGATCGGCGTTGATCTTGCCCGCGGTGAGGGCGGCCAACCCGTACTGGACGCCGACATTGTCCAGCGGCCGTTTCGGAACCCCGTTGCCGGCGTCGCCCCAGATGTTGATCTGGTGGGAGTAGACGTCACACCGGGCACCATCAGGGTTCTCCGCCGAATACCGGTCCTTGACCGGCAGGACGGCCGGACAATTCAGTCGGGGATCGATCCGGCCTCCTGAACCGCCAAGATTGGCGATGGTGCCGTACTTGCCGAAGCCGGACGCCGCCCGTTTCTCCTCATTCGACCAATTGCTGGCCCGGTCACTGGAGGTGAACCATGTGTTCAGCAGTCGTGCGTCGGTGATCATCGGCAAGGTTCCCGAGGCGATGTCGGGAAAGACACAACCGGCCAGGATCCCGTCCAACAGCCCGGGATAGTTGTCACCGATCATGAACACCTGGTAGGCGCCTCCCGAGCAGCCCATGCCGATGGTGGCCGCCGGGACGCCGATCTGCTCGATGACGCGTTCGCGCACCATCGACATCACCTCGGCCCCCAGGGTGGCATTGCAGTTCTCGCCGAAGACGTTCAGCGAGGCCGATGCCACGGCGTAGCCCTGCCGGAGGAACCAGTCGCCGGTCGTGCCGGCCGTGACCGCACCCTGGCGGTACCAGCCCCCGGTGCAACCACCGCCGAAGTTGTAGAGCAGGCGCCCGTTCCAGCCGGTCGGACGGCGGCTGGCGTCCAATGGCATGGTCGGATCGTGCAGGACCGAGTATTCGTAGATCGATCGGTCGATCACGCCGTACTCGATCCGGACCAT
>JAKDKP010000696.1 GCA_030453285.1 Propionibacteriales bacterium | reverse complement strand
GGTCGCCGGATCCCCGATCGGAGTCAGCTATGCCGATCTTGAGACCGCCTCGGCGGTGCTGATGGTCGGCTTCGAGCCCGAGGAGGAGGCCGGGTCGGTCTTCCTCCGTCTGCGCAAGGCTTTCCGGCAGCGCAAGCTGGTGTCGTGGACGCTGGCTCCCTACCTGTCGAACGGGGCCCGCAAGATGGGCGCAACGCTCATCCCGACCGTCCCCGTCGCCGAGGCCGACACCCTGGCTAACCTGCCGGCCGAGGTCACCCTCGACGCCGACTCGGTGATCCTGGTGGGGGAGCGGGCTGCCAACTCGGCCGGCACGTTCACCGAACTGCGTCGACTGGCCGCCGAGACCGGCGCCCGGATCGCATGGATCCCTCGCCGGGCCGGTGATCGTGGCGCCCTGGACGCCGGTTGCCTGCCGCAACTGCTGCCCGGCGGTCGCCCCCTCGACGACGCGGCCGCCCGGATCGACAGCCAGGCCATCTGGGGGATCGACACGATCGATTCGACACCCGGACTGGCCGCCGGACCGATGCTGGACGCCGCTGCTGCCGGCAAGCTGGCCCTGGTCGTGGCGGGCGTCGAGCCCGGTGACTTCCGTGATCCCGAGGCAGCCCGTCGCGGGTTGGCGGAGGCGAGCTTCGTGGTGAGCCTGGAGAGCCGGATGTCGGAGGTCACCGAGCGTGCCGACGTGATCTTCCCGGTCGCCACCATCGAGCAGCAGGGCGGCACCTTCGTCAACTGGGAAGGTCGCCACCGCAGCTTTGCCGCGGCGCTGCCGGACCGGACGACGATGACCGACCTGCGGGTGTTGGCCGCGCTGGCTGACGCGCTGGGTCGTGACCTCGGCGTACGGACCACCGATGCTGCCCGAGCCGAGCTCGACGAATTCGGTGCCTGGGACGGGGCTCGGTCCACCGAGCCGCAGCCCGGACCGATCGACGGCGATTCCGGAGAGGTCGGCCAGGCCGTGTTGGCCACCTGGCGCACCATGATCGACGCCTCGCGCAGCAACGACGGCGAGCCGGCCCTGCTGGCCACCGCGCATCGTCCGGTTGCGCGGCTCAGCCCGGCCACCGCCGCCGAGAACGGTCTGGACGGATCGGCCGACGGCAGACGACTGCTCGTGTTCACCGACCGGGGCAGCCTCGAGTTCGACTGTGAAGTTGTCGACCAGATGGTCGATGGTGTGGTGTGGGTGCCGACGAACGCGCCCGGACTGTCGGTCACCGAGAACCTGGTGGCCACCTCGGGTGAACTCGTCGGGATCTCCGTGGCACCCGACCGGCCCGAGGGAGGGGAAGCACGATGACGCCGCTCGACCTGTCCGTGTTCGGCACCGACACCTGGTGGATGGTGCTGCTCAAGGCCCTGTTCGCCTTCGTCCTGCTGCTCGTCCTCACCCTGTGGGTGATCGTCTTCGAGCGTCAGGTCGTCGGTCGCATGCAGCATCGTGTCGGCCCGGTCCTCACCGGCCCGATGGGCGCCCTGCAGTCCTTGGCCGACGGCATGAAGTTGATGTTCAAGGAGGACTTCACCCCGAAGGCCGCCGACAAGTTGATCTTCGCGCTGGCTCCCTTCGTGATCGCCATCCCGGCCATCACCGCCTTCTCAGTGATCCCCTTCGCCGGCCGAGTTCCGCTGCCCGGCGGGCTGGAGACCAATCTGCAGGTCACCGACCTGCCGGTGTCGGTCCTCTTCATCGTCGCGATCGCCTCGGTCGGTGCGTACGGCATCGTGCTGGCCGGCTGGTCCTCGGGCTCGACCTATCCGCTGCTGGGTGGTCTACGCTCAACCGCGCAGGTGATCTCGTACGAGGTCGCGATGGGGTTGGC
>JAKDKP010000695.1 GCA_030453285.1 Propionibacteriales bacterium | reverse complement strand
TTCGTCTCGGCCATGGACGGCAAGTTCACCAAGACACAGACCGCCCAGTGGGCCGCGGTCGGCACTCTGGTGATCAGCACCCGTGCCGGTGTCGTCTCCGACCTGGTGGAGGCCGCGGTCAATGCCGGCCGCGCGGGTGACGAACTGGCCATGATCACCTTCCACGGCGGCAGCACCGAACAGCGATCGGCCTACGACAAGCTGACCGCGCTGACCGAGCTGACGATCCAGTCAGAGGTCGACGCGGCCGAGGCAGTGCACGTGATGCTGGGCGCCGCGGTGGAGCGGCGCGACGACCTCGACTGGTTCGAGACCAAGCCACTGTTCGGATGGCGGGTGCTCGTGCCGCGCACCAAGGAGCAGGCCGGGCCCCTGACCAACCGATTGCGCGGCTACGGGGCGCACAGCGAGGAGGTGCCGACCATTTCGGTCGAGCCGCCGCGGTCCCCCCAGCAGATGGACAAGGCCGTCCGTGGACTGGTGGAGGGCCGCTACGAGTGGGTCGCCTTCACCAGTGTGAACGCGGTCAAGGCCGTACGGGAGAAGTTCGAGGAGTACGGACTGGATGCGCGGGCTTTCTCCGGACTGAAGGTGGCCGCGGTCGGGACGACCACTGCCGCTGCCCTGCAGTCGTGGGGCATCGAACCGGATCTGGTGCCGACCAAGGAGCAGTCCGCCGCAGGCCTGGCTGCCGAATGGCCTCCGTACGACGACGTGCTGGACCCGATCAACCGGGTGTTCCTGCCGCGTGCCGACATCGCCACCGAGACCCTGTCGGCAGAACTCACCAACCTCGGCTGGGAGGTCGAGGACGTGACGGCCTATCGCACCGTCCGGGCCGCACCCCCTGCCGCGGACGTGCGGGATGCGATCAAGACCGGCCGGTTCGACGCGGTCGTGTTCACCTCTTCGTCGACCGTACGGAACCTGGTCGGGATCGCCGGGAAGCCGCACGGGAACACCGTGATCGCCGCGATCGGCCCGGCAACGGCCAAGACGTGCGTCGAACACGGTCTGCGTGTCGACGTGGTCTCCCCGCAGCCCGCGGTGACCGATCTGGTCGACGCGTTGGCCGCCTTCGCCGCCGAGCGGCGTGATGAATACACCTCAGCAGGTGGTGAGGTCGTCAAGCCCTCGGACATGAAGCGCGGCTCCGGCCGTCGTCGCTCCTGACAGTCATGGACCTGCCCGTACGTCCCCGTCGGTTGCGTTCCAGTGCCGCCATGCGTGGACTGGTGGCCGAGCATCACGTACGGCCCGAGCAGTTGGTGCTGCCGCTGTTCGTCGCCGAATCGCTGACCGAACCCAGGCCGATCTCGTCCATGCCCGGGGTCGTCCAGCACACGCTGGACAGCCTGGCCGGTGCGGTCGCCGAGGCTGCCGACGCGGGGCTGGGTGGGGTGATGCTGTTCGGCATCCCGCAGTCGAAGGATGCCGTGGGTTCTGGTGCCCTGGCCACCGACGGGATCCTGAATGTTGCGCTGAGTCGCGCTCGTCACGAGGTCGGCGACGACTTGTTGATCATGAGTGACGTGTGCCTCGACGAGTTCACTGATCATGGTCACTGCGGGGTGCTCACCGCATCGGGTGTGGTCGACAACGATGCCACCGTGGAGCTGTATGCGCAGATGGCGGTGATGCATGCCACCTTCGGCGCCCACGTGGTCGCTCCGTCGGGAATGATGGACGGGCAGGTCGGCGCCATGCGATCGGCCCTGGACGCCGCCGGGCACCTCGACACCACGATCCTGGCGTACGGAGCGAAGTACGCCTCGGCCTTCTACGGACCCTTCCGTGAGGCGGTCGACTCGTCGCTGCAGGGGGACCGCAAG
>JAKDKP010000694.1 GCA_030453285.1 Propionibacteriales bacterium | reverse complement strand
GCGGTTCCGTCATCGTCTCCATCCAGGTCATCAACGACCTGGTGATCCCCTACCTCGAGCGCTTCGCCACCGACGAGCAGAAGAAGAAGTACCTCGCTCCGCTGTGCTCCGGTGAGAAGATCGGCGCCATCGCCATGACCGAGCCGGGCGCCGGCGCCGACCTTGCCGGCATCCGCACCACCGCGCTGAAGAACGACGAGGGCAACTTCGTCCTCAACGGTTCCAAGACCTTCATCTCCAACGGCGTCCAGGCCGACTTCACCCTCGTCGTCGCCATCACCGACCCGTCCCAGGGCCGCGCCGGCGTCTCCATCCTCATCGTGGACGCCGAGACCGAGGGTTTCACAAAGACCGGTCCGCTGAAGAAGGTCGGTCTCAAGGCCCAGGACACCGCCGAGCTCAACTTCGAGAACGCCGTCGTCCCCGCCGAGAACGTCCTCGGCGAGGAGGGTGCCGGCTTCGGTTACCTGCGCACCAACCTGGCTCAGGAGCGCGTCTCCATCGCCGTCGGCTCGATCGCCACCTCCCGCCGCGCCTTCGATCTGGTCTACCAGCACTCGCAGGACCGCAAGACCTTCGGCAACCGTCTCGTCGACCACCAGGCCTATCGCTGGGAGCTGGCCAAGATGGCCACCGAGATCCAGTCCGCCCAGTCCTTCGTCGACGCCGCTGTCGAGGCCAAGGTCAAGGGCGAGCTCGACGAGGTCACCGCGTCCATGGCGAAGTACCTCACCACCGAGCTGCAGATCAAGGTCGTCAACACCGCCCTGCAGCTGCACGGTGGCTACGGCTTCATGATGGAATACCCCATCGCCACCCACTACCTCGATTCCCGCGTCCAGCCGATCTACGGCGGCCCGAACGAGATCATGCTGGAGATCATCTCCCGCCGCCTCGCCAAGGGCATCAAGTAAGCCCCTCGGCACCCCTCAGGCCCTGACCGGAGACTATCCGGCCAGGGCCTGTTCCGCGTCGGTACCCGGCGTCAGCGTCACACCTGCGGCATCGTCACCGGCCAGCAGGCGCGCGGCCAGCTCCCCGGTGACGGTGGCACGCAGCTCCGCCAGACGGGACTCCGGATCAGCCCCGTCCGACCACTCGAGAATCCGACGGGTCCCCAGGCACAACCGGTCCGCCGCATCATTGAGCGCCACACCTGAGTGCCCCTTGACCCACCGGGTGCGGATACTGCCGTCGATCAGGCGTCGGTCCAGGTCCTCCCGGCCGGTTCCCTGCCTCCGCAGCAGGGCCAGCGCAGGTCGTGAATCACACAGCAGCACAACAGGGCGTCCCGGGTGCCTGCGCACCACCGCTGTCAGAGCCTTCACGATCCCCTGGTACTCCGCCCGCGATGACGGGCAGTGCGGTAGACGTCCGCTGCCGGCGTCCCCGGTATCGGTGACCCAACCGAAGCACTTCTCCCCCACGCGGGACGCACTGCGCGAGGTCGACCACGAGGCATCGGAGCAGACCGTGACAGGGGCCGGGCCGATGCCGGACACCACTGCCCAGGGGAACTCGGCGATATCCCGGCACAGTCGCTCATCCCCGGTGAGCGTCACTGATTCCTCCAGTGCCTGACCGAGGGCACGGAGCTCAGCGACACCTCGTGCCGGAAGAACCTGTCCCCTTGTCCGCCGCCACCCTGACCTCTCCGACTGACCGGCTGACGGCAGCACGCGGGCCCCCGGGTCGACGGCCAGTACCGCCGCCACCGTCGCGCTGATCGCCGCGGTGAAGTCTGCCAATGCAGCACGCCTGGCAGCAGTACACTGCGGAGGAGGAAGCAGCACGCTGTGCTCGCGGTGCATCCTCCCCATGGCACCGGCCACGAC